>JBIIHS010000087.1:0-6954 GCA_044235515.1 Chitinophagaceae bacterium
CAACTGCTTATGAGAAAGAATCTTTGTACTCATTAAACGTACAACGGGCCCCAAACTGTTGTTTTCGTTTTGTTAAAAGAAATTCGGTACGTAGAACCCTTGTTTCTGATTATTTTTGCACTCTAAAGTTTAACCCAATGTATCCTGCCGAGATCGTACTACCCATGAAAGAAGAGCTGACCGACAATGGCTTTTCTGAGTTGTTATCTGCCCAGGCCGTAGACCAGCAGTTGTCCAAAGAGGGAACCACCCTGGTCATGATCAATTCCGTGTGCGGTTGCTCTGCCGGAACGGCTCGTCCCGGAGTGTTGATGGCCGTTTCTCAGGCCTCAAAAAAGCCTGATTTTCTAACGACAAGTTTTGCCGGTTTCGACAGCGAAGCGGTAAGCGCCATTCGCCAGCATCTTTTACCGTATCCTCCCTCTTCTCCGGCCATTGCCCTTTTTAAAAATGGCCAATTGGTGCATTATATTGAGAGACATATGATCGAAGGAAGGTCGGCCCAAATGATTTCGCAAAATCTGATCGGTGCTTTTGAGCAATATTGCAACTAAGCGCATCCAAACAATATGTACCCAAACCTCTACTACGCCTTTAAGGATCTTTTCGGTCTCGATTGGCCGGTACTTCGTTTTGTCAACAGCTTTGGTTTTTTTGTAGCTATTGCCTTTTTAACAGCGGCTTATGTGCTAAGGCAAGAGTTGAGAAGAAAGAGTGGTCAGGGTCTATTTACGCCTTCAGAAACAGCTATAATGATCGGTGAGCCGGCCTCCGTTTCGGACCTCCTCACCAATTTTATACTTGGTTTCTTACTGGGTTTTAAGGTCGTTGCCTTATTTTTTTTGGATGAGGCAACCATGCAAGACCCTCAAGCCTTTATTTTTTCTGGGCAGGGTAATCTGTTTGCAGGCCTCTTACTTGGGTTCTTTTTTGCCGGTGTCAAGTGGTGGGAAAAGAACAAAGAGAAGCTCCCCAAGCCCGAAAAGCGCGTTATTCGAATTTGGCCACAAGACCGGGTGGGTGATATTACCATGTTGGCCCTTGTCTTTGGATTAGCAGGCGCCAAACTCTTTGATATTTTTGAAAATTGGAGCTCCTTTGTAGAGCATCCGGCAGATCATCTTTTTTCTCCCTCGGGGCTTACAATGTATGGGGGGCTTATTTGCGCCGCCGTTGCCATTGGGATCTATGCCCGAATGCATAAGATCGGATTTTTTCTGCTGGCCGATGCAGTGGCTCCGGCCTTGATGCTGGCTTATGGAATAGGTCGTATTGGCTGCCATGTAGCCGGAGACGGCGACTGGGGGATCGTAAGCGATCTGGCAGCTAAACCTTCCTTTCTGCCTGACTGGGCTTGGTCCTATCAATATCCCCATAATGTTATTGAAGAGGGTATACCCATTGCCGGTTGTACCGGTCCCTTTTGCAATCAGCTTCCTGCCGGCGTATTTCCCGCTCCTTTTTATGAGGCTTTCTCTTGCATTTTGCTTTTTTTCGTCTTATGGGGTCTGAGAAAATTTATAAAAAATGCCGGGCAATTATTCTCTTTATATTTGATTATGAATGGTTTAGAGAGGTTTGCTATAGAAAAAATTCGGGTAAATGTCAAAATGGATTTCTTGGGAATGAACCCCACTCAAGCCGAGGTGATTGCCGTTCTTTTGATACTCTCGGGTCTTATCCTTTGGTTCCGCCAAGGCCGACGTTCAGCACCCGTTTTGCAACAGTAGTTTGCCCCGAATTTTAACTGGTTTTACCCTTATTTTTTGTTACCTTTGCAGTTCGTATAAGGATAAAAACGCCCTTTTCATTCATCACTTTCAAAACGTTCTAGATGCGGCAGCTCAAGATCGCTACCCAGATTACCAACAGAGATTCACAAGCAGTAGAAAAATACCTTCAGGAGATCTCAAAAATTTCAATGATCACTCCCGAAGAGGAGACAACGCTTGCCCAGCGAATCAAAATGTTCAATCGCAACCCGATCGATTCGCAACGCGCTCTCGATAAGCTTGTTCAAGCCAACCTGCGCTTTGTGGTATCGGTTGCCAAGCAATATCAGCACCAGGGACTTTCCCTAAGTGATCTCATCAATGAAGGTAATCTTGGTCTTATCAAGGCAGCTCAGCGCTTTGATGAAACAAAGGGTTTTAAATTTATCTCGTACGCCGTATGGTGGATTCGACAGTCTATCTTACAGGCCTTGGCCGAACAAGGTCGTTTAGTGCGCCTTCCTCAAAACAAGATCGGTACGTACAATAAAGCCAATAAGGCCTATATGGCTTTTGAGCAAGAGCATGAGCGCGAACCTTCTACCGAAGAACTGGCCGAATTGTTAGAGATGAGTGAGACCGAGATCAACAATATCTTTCAAAGTAATACGCGTCATACTTCGCTCGATGCCCCTGTTCATGAAGCCGAAGATGTTGCCATGGGCGATTTGCTCGAGGGAAGCGATGATACCGATGATGATGTGATGAAAGATTCCCTTCGTAACGAAATTCGCAGGGTACTTAAATCACTTTCTCCTCGTGAGGCCGAGATCGTTAATGCCTACTTCGGATTGGATGGCGAAAATGGTGTCACTATTGAGCAAATCGGACAAAAATATGATCTGACCAAAGAGCGTATTCGTCAGATCAAAGAAAGAGCGATCAAGCGCTTACAAAAAGCCCGCTACAGTAGCGCCTTAAAGGCCTATTTGGGTTGATCCTTTGCTTGAGTGTAAGTGCAAGCCTCAGTGGCGTATCTAGATTTTCACTTTTAAGTAATATGAATCGATCGATTCTGTCGAAACAAATTCTTGTTTAGGGTGTTATATTTCTATGCGTTTCTTTTCCTCTAGTTTACTTCTATCCATTTTTTTCGCCCTAGTGCTAAGTAGTTGCGAAAGGGATATTGTGTTTACGCTTGATGAGGCCGATCCCAAATTGGTCGTAGAGGCCTATATCGAAAATGGCGAGCCTCCGGTAGTGATCTTGTCCAAGAGTCTTCCTTTTTTTGATACGCTTCGACCTGTTCAATTGATCAGCTCTTTTGTCCGCGATGCACAAGTTTCCATTACGCATAATGGCATTGTCTACCCTCTAAAGGGATATACTAGCTATGTAGCAGGCGTACCGACAGGGTACCATTACACGGTGGATAGTTTGCAGCCCGCCATATTTTTAAGAGGGGCTTTACAGCAACGTTACCAATTGATCATCCGCTGGCAAGGACAGTTATATCAAGCAGAAACTACCATTCCTTCGTTGACCAGAAGAATTGATTCTCTATTTTGGCGTTCGGCCCCTCCCGATAATCCCTCTACTAAAGCCGCTCTCTATGTTCGTGCTACCGATGCGCCGGGTTTTGGGGATTATATCAGGTACTACACTCGGCAAAACAAAGGCCCTTTCTTGCCGGGGCTTAATTCTGTTTATGACGACCAGGTTATAGATGGAACCAGTTATGAAGTGCAGGTTGAGCGGGGTATTATCCGCAACGGACCACCCGAGGAGGGATATACTTTTTTCGATAGGGGAGATACGGTTACCCTCAAACTTTGCAATATCGACAAACAGACCTACGATTTTTGGCGCACCGTCGAGTTCAATTATGCCAGTATCGGAAATCCCTTTTCTTCGCCTACAAAGGTGCTGGGTAATATATCGGGTAATGCGCTCGGCTATTTTGGGGGCTATGCGGCCCAATACAGAACCATTATTATTCCCCGCTAATTTTTATTGTCCCCCTTTGGGTACTGTCTCTACTCCTCATTTGCCAAAGGGAATATTCCGGGTTGGCAAGGGGAGGGTAGATAATCGCTTAATGCCCTAAATTTGCTGGCATTCTAACATCTGATTATGGAAATTAGCGAAAAGGTCTCCTGTCTCATTATTGGTTCAGGACCGGCCGGATATACTGCCGCCATCTACGCCAGCCGTGCAGGCCTAAAACCGGTGCTTTATCAGGGTATTCAGCCAGGTGGTCAACTGACCATCACTACCGAAGTAGAAAATTATCCCGGTTACCCCGAAGGGATCCAGGGGCCTGAGATGATGGTACATTTCGAGAAGCAAGCTGCCCGTATGGGGGCCGATATTCGGTATGGTTTGGCAACCCAGGTTGATTTTACAGGACCCTTGCATAAAGTACAGATCGATGAGGAGAAATGGATCGAGGCAGCCAGTGTGATCATCTCTACCGGTGCTTCTGCCAAATGGCTGGGATTGGAAAGTGAGCAACGTCTCAATGGATATGGAGTAAGTGCCTGTGCTGTTTGCGATGGATTTTTCTTTAAGGGAAAAGAGGTCGCGATCGTGGGGGCCGGAGATACGGCTGCCGAAGAGGCTCTCTATCTCTCAAAGATCTGCTCTCGGGTACATATGATCGTTCGAAGAGGAGAGATGCGGGCCAGTAAGATCATGCAAGACAGAGTAAAAAATACGGCTAATATCACGCTGTATTGGAATAGTGAGACCGAGGAAATACTAGGAGATAAAAAAGTAGAGGGTGTTCGTATTCTCAATAACCAAACCGCAGAAAAGACCACGGTTCCCATAAGTGCATTTTTTGTGGCCATCGGTCATCAGCCCAACTCGGCGATCTTTTCTCCCTGGATCGACATGGATGAGGCGGGTTATATCAAGACAGTAGCCGGCAGTAGCCGAACCAACCGCGAAGGTGTTTTTGCTGCCGGTGATGTTCAAGATAAGATTTATCGCCAAGCAGTTACAGCAGCAGGTAGTGGCTGCATGGCGGCACTCGATGCAGAGCGTTACCTCAGCGCAGCGGGGTTTCATTAATAGTATGCTATGGCAAGTGAACGGCTCACTATCAAGCTGGAAAAAATGTCTTTTTATTGCTTCCATGGGCTCTATCCCGAGGAGCGTAAAAACGGTGGTAATTACCAGGTAGATCTTGAGGTAGATTACAGGATAAAGGAGCATGCAGTGTATGATATAAGCCATGGTCGATCCGTGGTAACCGCTGCCGATATAATGCCGATCAATGATTTATCGGAAACCATTGACTATGCTCCGCTTTTCAATATCGTAAAGGAAGAAATGGATCAACCTCGAGATCTTCTCGAAACGCTGGCGATGTCTATTGCGAAAAGGATTGCCGCTGCGTTTCCTTGCCAACGAATTCGGATCGAGGTAAAAAAATCTACCGTTCCGCTGCCTGACTTTACAGGCCACACGGCCGTTCGCTACGAATGGCAGCGCTGATTATTAGATCTTCTTATTTTTCCAACGGCCGCTTCGAACATATAAGAAAGACGGAATAAAAAGGCATATCCAATATAGCCACTCACTCATCCAACTAATGGTGATGGGCAAGAATAAGATTTCACTGATTACATAGATATACAGACAGTATAGCGCCACGGCTACTAACTCTATGTAAAAAGTAATACGGGTATTACCCGAGGCGGTGACCATGTTGAGCATTATTGTAGAGACTGACATCATCAGCAAGGCAATAGTTACGATGCGCAATACTGGTATGGCAGAAATGGTAAATGCTGCGTCTTGACCAAAAAGTGATAAAAAAGCTTCAGGGAAAATATTTAGGAGTATGGCAACCAGAAAAATACTGCCACTACTTAGCTGCGCGATCTTCTTGAGTAGAGAAGGAACCTGTTCTTGTTTTCCTTGACCGATCAGATTGCTGACCATGGCATTGGTCGTGGAAGCAAAAGCCCATGATAAACAGCCAAATACCCCAAAAATATTTCGCATAATGTTGGAGACCTTCAGGGCCATGGCACCATGGTGTTCAATTAACAAGAAAAAATATTGAAAGCTGATGATACTGATGGCATGTTGAAACATCAACGGGGCTGAAACGGACAAAATGCTCTTGATATGTTCCTGGCTAAAGGACCAAGAGGAAAATAACTGAAAGCGGCGGGCAATTCCTTTTTGTCGTATCACCAGGTAGATCACGAACATGCCAATGAATTCAGCGATCACCGAGGCATAGGCAGCACCTTTAAATCCCAACTCGGGAAAACCAGCCACACCATAGATCAGTAAATAGTCAAGAAGCACATTGGCTCCGGTCTCGGCAAGGGTGCCCGCTACCAGGTAGCGGCTTTGATTAGTGCCTACCAATAGTGCATTACGAAGTTGATAGATATAAAGAAAAACTAATCCCCAAATACGAATCTGCAAGAACGCAATCGCTTTTTGCAAGACCGCTTGGTCTTGTATGATCAGCCGAAAAAGATAGGGCGTTAGCCCGAAGGTGATCACTATGCCAGCCAAAGCCAGCCCGAGTCCGATCCAAACGCCCTGATTGAATAGCTTGCCGATCTCCTCCGGACGATTTTCACCAGCACGGCGGGCGATCAGGGTCTGCAACCCATTATTGAGGCCATATCCAATAGCCGCAAAGATCAGATAGTACACCCCCGTAATCCCGGCCACGGCAAATGCCAAGCTGTCATTGAGGTAATGGCCTAAAAAGATATTATTGATGACAAAATTGAGCTGGGGGATCAAAATAGCCAGGCTGATCGGAAGTGCCATGCGCAAGATCTGGCGGCGCGAATTCGATAATTGAAGTGATGGATATGTAGTGTCAGACATGAGTAAGTTGCAAACCTACAATAAATAAATTTTCTCTATTATTGCAAGGATGGAATCGACCTATAACGCTCTTTTTACCTATACATCTCCTCGATCGGATTTTCAGGATTCAGTGTTAGCGCTACAATTTGACAGATCGCATGTTTCGTATGCTGTCAAAAATCGTACGGACGCTCAGTTATTGGCCTTGGGATATGGTCAGGTCAAGCAATGGAATCGATCTACAGTTGACGCTTGGATGGAAACGGTCAAGCCCTTTGTGGCACCGAACCAGCAAGTCGAGATCGGCCATGGCTTTTCGGATCTTTCGCTGCTGCCGGTTGCTGGATTTGAAGAAACAAAATTACAGGCCCTTCATCAATCTCTCTATCCTTTT
>JBIIHS010000004.1:0-21415 GCA_044235515.1 Chitinophagaceae bacterium
CTCAACCTCACGTGCGGAGTAGGTGTTAGATTCTAATGTGGGTGTAGCATAGATCGATCTCCAAGGGGCTGGAATGTATTTATTCATGTATCAACATAAAAAAGGTAATTCATAAATAGACTGTAAATTTACCGGAAATTATTCCGGCCATGGTAGACGTACTGGTTCCACTCCTTTCGCTGATCGCCCTCGAAGTCATCTTAGGGATCGATAATATTATCTTTATTTCGATACTGGCCGACAAGCTCCCGGAAGCCCAACGTAATAAGTTGCGCTACTGGGGGCTTTCGCTCGCTATGATCATGCGCTTGATCCTATTGGCCTTTATCGCATGGATCCTGAAGTTGGATAAAGAGCTTTTTCGCTTTCAAGAAATTTCCTTTAGCGGAAAATCGATCATACTAATTGTCGGCGGCCTGTTTCTTATTTATAAAAGCACCCGAGAGATCTACCATAAAACTGAGCTGGCCAGCGAACCCAATGCCGCAGAAAAAACCAGTGGCGGGTTTGCGAGATTACTGGGTGAGGTCATTCTGCTCGATCTGGTATTTTCTATCGATTCCATTATAACTGCCGTGGGAATGGTACAGGAGCTATGGGTCATGTATACCGCCGTGATCGTTACCGTGATGATCATGCTGGTAGCGTCTGCCCCCATTAGTGCGTTTATCCATAAACACCCCTCCTTTAAGATCTTAGCACTATGCTTCTTGCTAATGATCGGAGTAGCCCTGCTGGCAGAGGGACTACACTTTCATATCCCTAAAGGATACATCTACTTCTCAATGGCCTTTGCCTTTTTGGTAGATATCATTCAGATGAAAACGATAAAGCCCGCCGCAAAAAAGTAAGTTCGCTTATTTTTTTCTGAAGTAGATACGAATAGGTACGCCGGTAAAATCGAACTGTTCCCGTAATTGATTCTCCAGGTAATTACGATAAGGCGTTTTTATATCGTCAGGAAAATTACAAAAAAACGCAAACGAAGGAGTAACGGTAGGCAGCTGTGTAATAAACTTGATCTTGATGGGATGCCCTCTCACCACAGGGGGATGATAGGCCTCGATCGCTTTCCCGATCACCTGATTCAACAGAGAGGTATTGACCTTTCGCTTTCTATTTTCATACACCTGCAAGCCGGTTTCGATAGCCTTAAAGATCCGGGTTTTTTCTAACGCAGATATAAAGAGGATGGGCACATCACTGAACGGCGCCAACCGCTTCTTTAATTCCTTTTCATAGGTAATGGCCGTATTGGTCTGTTTAGCGACCAAGTCCCACTTGTTGACGAGTACCACGATTCCTTTTCCCTTTCGGGCGGCAAGACTAAAGATGGTAAGATCTTGCGCTGTGATTCCTTTCTCTGCATCGAGCAGCAGTAAACAGACATCGGCCTCATCCATCGCTTTGATTGCCCGAATGACCGAATAGAACTCAAGGTCCTCGTGCACTTTGGCCTTTCTTCTAATACCGGCCGTATCGATCAACACAAATTCCTTTTGAAACAAGTTGTAGTGAGTATGGATCGTATCGCGTGTGGTTCCCGCTACATCGCTAACGATTGTGCGCTCTTGGCCGATCAGTGCATTCAACAGAGATGACTTACCTGTATTGGGCTGCCCGATAATGGCGAATTTCGGGAGCGCAGCCAACTCTTCGCTTTGTGCCAAATGATCGTCAGTGATCAAATCCGTAATAGCATCCAGCAATTCGCCGGTTCCACTTCCGCTGGCCGCCGCTATAAAAAATAAGGGCTCCATTCCTAAGGAATAAAATTCGGAGGCCTCCAAGAGACGATCATTATTGTCAACTTTATTGACCGTAAGAAAAACAGGTTTTGTGCTTTTTCGCAAAACGGAAGCCATGGCATCGTCCAGGTCGGTAAGCCCGGTAGCCGCATCTACGAGAAAAATGATAGCCTGTGCTTCTTCGACAGCGATCATTACTTGCTTAGCGATCTCTTTTTCAAACATATCCTCGCTCCCATGAACAAACCCGCCCGTATCGATCACATTAAAGGTCTTACCATTCCAATCGGCCATACCATACTGCCTGTCACGGGTAACCCCGCTAACGTCATCGACAATGGCCTTACGCTGTTCAAGCAAGCGATTGAATAAGGTGCTTTTTCCAACATTGGGACGACCTACTATGGCTACGGTAAATGACATGATGCGTTATTTTTAATACCCGTACTCTTTCAAATAAAGCTCATTATCACGCCACTTTGGCTTGACCTTAATGAAGAGTTCGAGATATACTTTTTGTCCAATGAATGATTCAATACTTTTTCGCGCCGCCGTACCGATCTTTTTGATCATAGAACCGCCCTCTCCGATCAAAATGGCCTTTTGTGTTTCGCGCTGAACAATAATATCAGCGGTTATACGACATAACTCTTTTTTCTCTTGGTAATCACGAACAGATACGGCCGTATGATAGGGCAACTCATCTTGCGTCAGGGAATATAGCGTTTCGCGAATCAGCTCCCCCACAAAAAAACGAGTTTGCAGATCACTTATATCCTCCCCATTAAAAAAGGGATCTGCCTCGGGGATGTACTTAAGTAGGGCATTGATCAGCTTTTTTCTCGGGATACCCGACAAAGCCGATACTGTAATAACTTCTTTTGCATAAGGAGCGGCTGTAAAAAAGGCAACCCCCTCCTCGATCTTTTCCTTGGGCAATAGATCGATCTTATTGAATATAACCAAGGCCGGCACCTTCAACTTCAAGGAGGTAAATACGTCATGAGCAGCTTGCCAGTCATCTCGCCCATCGACCAACAACAGGGCCAAGTCAGCATCTTCCAGGGCACTCCGGACTGCCTCCATCATCTTCTCGTGTAATTTGTATTTAGGCGTGATAATGCCGGGGGTATCGGAGAAAACCAGTTGATAACGATCGGTGGTCAAGATCCCCTTGATGCGATGACGAGTGGTTTGCACTTTAGGAGAGACAATAGCCAACTTCTCTTCCATCAACGCATTGAGAAGAGTGCTTTTGCCTGCATTGGGCAACCCGAAAATATTGATAAATCCCGCTTTCATATGTGCGCGGCAATTGCGCGAGGTCTTTAATTAAAAAGTCCGCCGGGTGAGGCGGACCTGCTGTTGCGAAGGGGAGGATCGAACTCCCGACCTTTGGGTTATGAGCCCAACGAGCTACCGCTGCTCTACTTCGCGATATATTGCAAAGCTACGTGTTTTTTTTGTTTTTACCTAACTTTGCGCTAGCTACACGAGGTAACTGTCTGGTAGCTACAAGTTTCCCGGGGTGTTTCCGGTCTGAACCGGTCACTGAGATCAAACCCGTAGAACCTGGTCAGGGTAATGCCTGCGAAGGGAAGGATAGCAAGTTGATTCCTCTTCCGCAAAGCGTTCCCTCTTGTTTTTAACCTTAAAAAGTAAAAAATGAAGAGGATTTTTTTTACACTCTATTTTGCTCTACTGGCAGCACCGTCCTTCGCACAAGCTGTTTTGAAAAAAGATTCCACGCGATCCAGCAGCCTCGTTCCAAGGCAAGACAGTACGGTTCGGGATAGCTTTTATTGGCTGACCCCGGCCGATGTAAGAGCGGTGCGGGCCGGAGAGAATAGTCCCTTTACCCGTACCAACCTCAACAAGAAAGAGATCAACGCCCTCAACCTGGGGACCGACATTCCTTTCTTGTTACAGTCTACTCCCTCGGTGGTTGTTCACTCGGATGCGGGGAATGGCATCGGATATACCGGTATTAGAATCAGAGGAACCGATGCTACTCGGATCAATATCACATTCAACGGCATCCCCTTCAATGACGCGGAAAGCCAGGGAACCTTTTTTGTGAATGTACCCGATATATTATCATCGACCAACAGTATTCAAATACAACGAGGTGTTGGCACCTCCACCAATGGAGCAGGGGCCTTTGGCGCCAGTATCAACTTCAGCACCCACGATCAACAACCCGAAAAATACCTGGAATTCAATAATAGCTATGGATCCTTTCGTTCGCGAAAACATACACTCAAAGCCGGTACCGGAAATATAAAAGGATTTCATACCGATATAAGACTCTCTTCCATTCAAAGTGATGGATTTATTGACAGAGCATTCAGTGATATGCGTTCGTTCTACCTATCGAGCGGATATCAACAAAAAAACACCCAGCTACGACTAACGATATTTTCGGGCAAGGAGAAAACCTATCAGGCCTGGTATGGCATTTCCGAAGCAGACCTGCGTAGCGGAAACAGGACCATCAATTATGCAGGCACATCGCATCCGGTTGCCCCCTACGAGAACGAAACCGATAATTATACCCAAACCAATTATCAACTTTTTGCCGAGCACCGCTTCTCCGCAAAATGGCAATTGAGCTCAACGCTTTTTTTGACCCGTGGCAAGGGATATTACGAACAGTACCGTGCCAATGAAAAATATGAACGCTATCAGCTAATCGCTCCCACTGTCAATGGCATAGTACAAACAAGAGCCGATTTTATCAGACAACTTTGGCTGGATAATTACTTCTACGGACAACAACTTAATCTTCGCTATCAACATCATAAAACGGAGTGGCTACTTGGTACCCATCTGTCCAATTATGACGGCGACCACTACGGAAAATTGACCTGGGCTACTTATGGCCTACCCTCCAATCGGCCCTGGTATCAGCATAATGGTTTTAAAAAAGACAGGACCTTGTATGTAAAGCAGCAAACGGAATTAGCCAAGAACTGGTTTGGCTTCTTTGATATTCAGGTCAGACAGGTGCATTACACCGTTGATGGATTTCGAGATAACCCCTCCTTAGCTGTCGATAGTCGCTTTACCTTTCTCAATCCTAAACTAGGTATTACCTACCGCAAAAATGGATGGAGATCTTATTTTTCGTATAGCAAGGCCAGCAAAGAACCCAACCGAGACGATTTTGAAGCGGGTGCCTCGCAACGCCCGGTAGCGGAAAAGCTACACGACCTCGAAGCCGGCATTGAGAAACAAGAGCGCTCTTACCAATGGAGTATTACTGCCTATTACATGTACTACAAAGATCAACTGGTCCTGACCGGCAAGATCAACGATGTGGGGGCCTATACGCGCACCAATGTGCCGGTGAGTTTCAGAACCGGAATAGAGCTACAAGGACAATGGAAGCCACTTTCTTGGTTGCAAGCAGCGACTAACCTGACGATAAGTAGCAACCAGGTCCGCCAGGTAGAAGAATACATCGATAACTACGACCAGGGAACGCAGGTTCGTTCGATATACCCTCGGTCTACCCTGGCCTTCTCTCCTGCCTGTATCAGCAATGGCTCAGTTACGATACTACCGATCAAGAACCTGCAACTGACACTGAGCAGCCGCTATGTGAGCCGTCAGTATTTGGACAATACCGAACACGTCAACAAAAGCCTGGATCCCTTCTTTGTTCAGGATGCTCGCATGGTGTACACGAAAAAGGGTAAAAACAGAAAGGAGTGGAGCCTCAATGGTTCTATCAATAACCTTTTCAATTCGGCATATGAACCCAATGGCTATACTTTTAGCTATATTTCCGGCGGTCAGTTAACGACCGAGAACTTTTATTTTCCCATGGCCGGGATCAACTTTATGCTGGGTGTCAATATCCGTCTATAAATGGACGAAGCAGTAAGCTTACTGGCCGAACTGTTGCTTCCAGGCCAAGATACCACCGGTCAGATTACGCGTATGTTTATAGCCCAAAGCGTCTAAAAACAAACAGGCCATCATGCTGCGCTGACCACTGCGGCAATGAATGATGATCTCATCTTCTTTATGATCTTCCAACTCGTCCAATTGCATGGTCTGAATTTTTCCGAGCGGAACCAGGGTGCCCCCTATATTGAATTCGGCATACTCGTGTGGCTCACGACAATCAATGATGGTCAGTTTTTCTCCGCTGTCCATGCGTTGTTTTAATTCTTCGACAGTGATCGTATCCATAGGGTTAAAAGTTAAAAGTATCCAGGGCAGGACGATTGGTTCCTATCCATATATCTATTAGTTGACCTGGGCGAATTTTTACCGGCAGTCCATCTTCGTCTAATCGTTCGGGACTTTGTCGATAGATCCAACCCGATAAGGTGTCGCGCAACCCGGCATCTAAGACGATTGCGCCAAAGCCCAGACGGCTACTATCTAGCAGGGTCTTCGCTGATAAATAACTTATCCCGATCAAACTGGGAACGTCTATGGGCTGGTCTCCGATTCCATCGCCCAGCACCAATGTAATGAGACTTCCCTTACGAATGCGGGTACCGGCCTCGATAGGAGCACCGTTATAGCGCTGCTCTAATACTGCGTTTCGAGCAAAGTCGGGGCGAAACAAAGTATCCCCGACACGGAGATCCATCGTACCAAGTACCACCTCGGCGTTACGGTAACTATATCCGATCAAATTCGGCATTTCGATCAAGGGGGGCTCAACACTGCGCACGATCAATAAAACCGTGCGATTGGATTTTACAACCTCATCCGCATCTGGAAGCTGTTTGATGATCTGTAAGGGCGGGACAGTATCAACATAAAGAGAATCTTGGATCTCGTAATCAAATCCGGCCTCATCCAAGATCTTTTTAGCTTCTTCAAAACTTTTTCCAGTTACAGAAGGAACCGTAGCAGATTTACCATGACCGGTAAACCAACCCAGCGAAAAGAGAAACAAACTGAACAGCAATAAAGCCAATAGAATTGCCGCCAGCATGTTTACCCACAAGGGCTTCTTGGTAATAAAATCGAACATGATCACTATTATTTCGATGTACTGGCCAAACAATCCAGCAACAAAGTATTATATAATTTACTGAGCGCCCATCCCATGCTTCGAACTTGTTGTGGAATAATGCTGGCCTCGCTTTGGCCGGGAATAGCATTCAACTCGAGCATATAGGGTTCTTGCTCTGATTCTTGATAAATAAAATCGATACGAACAACGCCGCGACAATTAAAGGCGCTATATACTTTTTTGGCGGCAGCCCTTATCTTTTCGGCCATGCCCTCTTCTATCTCGGCAGGGGTGGTCTCCGTAGACTTTCCTTGATACTTTGCTTCAAAATCAAAAAAGGGCATATCGGCATTGGCCTTGACCTCGGTGATGGGCAATACGGTCAGCTCGCCCCCTGTACTGAAAACGCCTACGGTAAACTCCCTACCTTGAACCATTTCTTCGACAAGCACCTGACTATCTTCTGCAAACGCTTTGTAGATGGCCTCTTCTAAGTCCGCCCCGGGATGATCGACTTTAGACATGCCGATACTGGATCCACCATTGTTTGGCTTAACAAATACAGGAAAGCGCAACGCGGCGGCTTCTTGCCAACCCTCTGGCGACTGCCCTTTGATCAGGAGAACAGAACGAGCAACGGCAATACCGGCGGCCCCAGCTACAGCGGTAGCGTAACGCTTGTTGAATGTCATGGCCGAGGTAGCCGCATCACATCCTGTATAGGGGATACCCAGCATGTCAAAATACCCTTGCAATTTCCCATCTTCTCCAGGGGTGCCATGCATGGCAATAAAGACAGCATCGAATTGTATTCGCTGCCCCGACACCGTAATGGTAAAATCATCCTTGCAAACCGGTATCAGATTCTTTTCGGCATCCACATAGTACCAGCCCTTACGTGTAATATCAATGTAAAAAATATCAAAGGTGGCGCGATCTAACTGACTGAGGATGGTGTTGGCTGTACGGTAGGATATTTCGGACTCCCGGGAGTATCCACCCGTAACCAATGCTATTTTTTTTCGGCTCATAGCGGATAAGGAAACTATATATGGAGCTTTTCTTTTTTCTCCATGAGTTGCTCAACTGTCTCCTTGTAAAGTTCATCGGGAACGCAGCAATCGACAGGGCAAACAGCGGCGCATTGTGGTTCCTCATGAAAGCCTTGGCACTCCGTACATTTATTGGGCGTAATGTAGTAGGTGTCGGCCGCAATGGGCGCATTGCGTTGCTCTGCACTCACCACACTACCGTCCATGAGCGTAAAAGCCCCTTTTACGGTGGTACCATCTGCGATAGCCCATTCTACTCCGCCCTCGTAGATGGCATTGTTAGGACATTCGGGCTCGCAGGCGCCGCAATTGATACATTCATCGGTGATCTTGATCGCCATAAAATTTAATTGAATATTGACTACTACTTTTGCATCACAAATTTAACTGAGCGGCATGAATTTACCACAACGAATTTCTCTACTGGTCCGGCTGGGACAATACCTGTTGGGCCAAGAGGCGAGCTGGCTAGCGGCCAAGGAACGGGCCGAGCAGCAAAATGGGTGGTTTACGCAGCCCTTTATTGACCATGCTGTCCAACATATTGCTCAACGCTGGCTAACCCGGGAGGTGCTGGAACAATGGGCTGCAGGCGGGCAGGTTCCCCTCGAGCGCAATAACCCAAAAAAAATTGGGATCGTAATGGCCGGTAATATTCCGCTGGTGGGGTTTCATGACTGGCTATCAGTTTTTATAAGTGGGCATTGGGCATTGGTCAAACTCTCTTCTAAGGATGCGGTATTACTGCCGCACCTTTTTGAAAAGATGGCTTCTTGGGACCCGGCTTGCATACCCTATACAAAAGTGGCCGAAAAACTCACCGAAGCCGAGGTCTTTATTGCTACGGGAAGCAACAATTCGTCGCGATACTTTTCTTATTATTTTGGAAAGTACCCACATATTATTCGAAAAAACAGAACGGCCGCGGCCCTACTGACCGGCAAAGAAAGTACCTCCGAACTCGAAGGGCTGGCCGATGACATTCACCTTTATTTTGGGATGGGGTGCAGAAATGTCACCAAACTCTATGTACCCATTGGCTATGACTTTATACCCTTGCTAGAGGCGCTGAAAAAATACGCCTACCTGAGCGATCATCATAAGTATAAGAATAACTACGATTACCAGTTGGCGCTGCATATCCTGAACAAGAACTACTACATGACAAATGGTACCATCTTACTGGTGGAGAACCCCTCCCTATTTGCCCCGATTAGCCAACTGCACTACGAATATTATCAAGCACCTGGAGAAGTCCTAGCCCCCCTTAGGGCTCACCCCGATCTGCAGTGCCTGACAGGAACAAGCACCCTCCCCTTTGGCAGCAGCCAGCATCCGGCAATTGATGACTATGCCGACGGCGTCAATACCCTTGTCTTTTTGAACAAAGAAATGTTAAACTGACACCCCCAAAGAAGCATCTCCACTGACAGTTTGTTATTTTGTCCTGAAAGGCATTTAATTTGCTTTACGATTAAAAATTCTCGCTATGAAATGGAAACAGCTTTTACTCGTGATCGGTGTTAGCGCTGTCTCGGCCGTGAGCAGCGCTTGGGTGTACAACTATTTTGCACATAGTAAAAACGGCCTCTCGATTGGCCAGTACACGGACGGAAAGGTGCCGGTCAATTATGCTGGCTTTTTTGAAAATGCCGCCCCCGGAACGGAAGTAACTGATTTTACCAAAGCCGCCAATGCGGCCGTACCCGCCGTGGTGCACATTAAGACAAAAACGCCTGCCAAACGGATCACCAACCAGCTCCCTAACAGGAATAGAGACGGGGGCATGTTCGACGACTTCTTTGATCAATTCTTTACCTACCCTCAAATGCAACCGGAGCAGAAAGCGTCGGGCAGCGGGGTGTTGATCAGTGATGATGGCTATATTGTCACCAACAATCACGTGATATCCGACGGAGGCAATGGGGTGGCAGAAGAAATTACAGTTACCCTCAGCAACAAAAAGACCTACAAGGCCAAGGTCATCGGAAAAGATCCCAGTAGCGACATTGCCGTACTGAAGATCGACGGCACTGGATTTCCCTACCTGATCTACGGCAATTCAGACAATGTAAAGTTGGGTCAATGGGTATTGGCCATTGGATATCCCCTAACCCTCGAGACAACCGTTACCGCCGGTATTATCAGTGCTAAAGGGAGGTCCATTGGCATCAATGGCAGACAAAGCCAAACGCCAATTGAATCCTTTATACAAACCGATGCCGCGGTAAACCAGGGTAACTCTGGCGGCGCTCTAGTAACCACCGATGGCCAATTGATCGGTATCAACTCGGCTATTTATGCCCCTACAGGCACGTATGCAGGATATTCTTTTGCGATCCCCGTAAACCTGGCTAAGAAAATCGTCAATGATCTTATCAAATTTGGCGATGTTAAACGCCCTTATCTCGGCATCATGTCAGATAATAAGAACGTGAATTCTACCGATGGTGCCTATGTGGGCACAGTAGCTCCCGATGGAGCGGCAGCCAAAGCCGGGATCAAAAAAGGGGACATTATCAAAAAGATCAATAATGTACCGATCAGCTCCTGGAGCGAGTTGCAGGGCACGGTCGCTTCGCTTAACGCCGGCGAGAAGGTAGATATCACCTACAAGAGAGAAGGAAAGGAATATACCACCTCCGCTACATTAAAAGCAGACCAGGGCACCTATCAGAATGTAGCTGCCAATAACCTGGGCGAATTGTTGGGAGCAGAGCTGGAAGATGCCGATAAGAAGATGGCCCAACGCAATGGCGCAGAAGGTGGCATTCGTATCAAGAAAATCAATAAAGGCGGACCGTTGAGTCGTACCCGGATGCAGGAAGAATTTGTTATCACCAGCATTAACGGCATGACCGTTACCTCAACCGAGGAGTTGATCAGAGCCCTGTCCGGACTCAGCGGGGGTAATATCAGCTTGGAAGGATTCTATGACGGATACGAAGGACTCTACCGATATCCGGTCGTATTGTCCCTAGAGGAAGAATAAATCACAACGCTACATCATAACCGCCCGGTGGACCTACTCCACCGGGTTTTTTATTTCTCGTACACTAAATACTCCCAGGGCTGCATCTCAAAGCTGCGACTGGCCGTAAAATCATTGGCGGCACCTGAAAAAACACTTCGGTAGGTGCCCATTACATGGTTATCCAACAGATCAAAATGAAGATCAGCTTGGTCAGAGAGATTCAATACCACCAACACTTCGCGATTTTCTTTTTTTCGCAAAAAACAAAATACTTTATCATCAGCACTGGTCTTGACCCGATAGGTCGACACCGTAGGATCGCCGGCCGAAAGAGCTGGATGTTGTTTTTTTAATTGTATGAGTGACTTGTAAAATGCAAAAAGTGAAGCAGCATCGGGAGCGGCTTGAAACCGATCTTTTTCAAAGAAGGCAATCCGCTTTCTATTTCCGATCTCCTGCCCTGAATAGATCAGTGGAACCCCGTTCCAGGTAAGGCTGAATACCGCCAGGGCCTTGGCCATCTTTCCGTATTTCTCGTACTCGGTTCCATTCCAACTATTCTCATCGTGATTGGTGGTAAACCAAGACCGCATAGTACTATCTCCCAATTGATCATACCGATGTAATACGGAAAGCAGCGAGTCCAGTGCCTTTCCCTCCTGATAAAATTCCTTAGCCCGGTGCATCCAGGTCCAGGTATAACTTGCATCAAAGACCTCTCCGTAGGCAGGCGTATCCAACTCGTCATACTCGCCGAACCAGAAAAGAGGCTTGACAGCATCAAGGGCCGGGCGAGCCTCTTTCCAAAAATCAAGCTCTACCCAAAATGCCAGATCACACCTGAATCCGTCAATATCATACTCCGTAATCCAATACTTCATGGCCTCGATCATGGCCGATCGCAAGGCCGGGTTTCCATAATCCAATTCTATAATATCATCCATGCCGGAGGCGATCTTAAAAGTACCCGTTGCGGAATCTTTCAAATAGTAATCGGGATGTTGCGTTGTCCATACATGATCCCAGCCCGTATGGTTCGCCACCCAATCGATGATTACCTTGAACCCCATCTGATGGGCTTGTTGTACCAATTGCTTAAAATCGGCAGCAGTGCCAAATTCTTCATTGATGCCCGTATAATCCGAGCAGGCATAATAACTACCCAATGATCCTTTTCGATTCTGCTTGGCAATAGGAGTAATCGGCATAAACCATAGGGTCTCTACGCCCAACTCCTTTAAACGTGGTAATTCGAGCGCAAAGGCATTGAAGGTGCCGGCCTCGGTGTACTGTCGTAGATTCACCTCATAAATAGAGGTGTGCCGTACCCAAGCGGGAGTTATAAAGGGTCCTTTCATAGCGGTAGACTGCTTTGTATCGGAAGACTCCTCGCGGGGCATCAGCTTACAGGAACTAGCCAGGAGTACGAAAGTGACTAACCATCCGACCGAACGCATAACAATTTTTTTGTAAGATACAACAACATTGGGTTCCTTGTCTTTGCAGGATTCCAAGTCGCTGCTACAGCCAACGGCTGCCCGGCTTATCTTTGTGTCATGAAGCGTTTTGATGTGCCCTTATTTTATAGAAGTCCGTTGATCAGTGCGGTCAAACGAAAGCGCAAAGAAGAGGATAAGATGAAAAAGGATTTTTCTCCTACCCTGCTTGACTTCGGAAATATCAAGATAGCGCTGGCCCGTCACTTTGGGTTCTGCTATGGGGTTGAAAATGCGATCGAGATCGCTTTTCGCACTGTGGCCCAACATCCTGAAAAAAGGATCTTTCTACTCAGTGAGATGATCCATAACCCCCAGGTAAATGCTGATCTGCAAGCACAGGGCATACGATTTTTGCAAGACACCCAGGGAAAACAACTGATCCCCTTTGAGACACTGACCGCGGATGATATTGTGCTGATCCCCGCCTTTGGTACTACCTTGGACATTGAGGCCCGGCTAAAAGCGATCGGTATCGAGACCCAACCCTACAATACCACCTGCCCCTTCGTAGAAAAAGTATGGAACAGAAGCGAGGCCATTGCGAAGAAAAACTTTACGGTCATCATTCACGGAAAACCCGGACACGAAGAAACCCGCGCCACCTTTTCGCATGCAACAGCCAACGGACCGGCCATGGTAATAAAGGATATGGAAGAAGCCATGCTGTTGGCAAAGTTCATTAGTGAAGATCAGCCCCCGGCCCTCTTCTTTAAAACATTCGCAGGGCAGTACTCCGATGGCTTCGATCCCCAACGAGACCTGCAGCGGATCGGAGTAGTCAACCAAACCACCATGCTGGCCAGCGATACGCAAGCTATCGCTGACTTTCTCAAAAACAAAGTACTGGCGCGATATCAACAAGAAGACCAGGTCGCCGATACGCGCGATACGCTATGCTATGCCACGCTGGACAATCAAACCGCCGTAACGGGCATGCTAAACACCCCGGCCGATCTTGCCATAGTGGTGGGAGGGTACAATTCATCGAACACATCGCATTTAGTGGAACTCTGTGAGCAGAAACTCCCTACTTATTTTATTAGTCATCCCGATAAGATCGTATCGGAAAATGAGATCATCCATTTTGATCTCCATTCCCATCAGGAAAAGACCAGTCACTCATTTTTACCAAGTAAAAGACCCCTTCAAATTCTGATCACTAGTGGTGCTTCTTGCCCCGACGCCATGGTAGAAGCGGTAATCGAGAGACTATTGATGCTCGGCGGAGCCACGCTCAGTACAGAATCGATGGCCGGTCAGTTCGCCTTGTAGAGCAACTGGTAATACTCGTCTGCCATTCGATTACTATCAAAGGCAAATCGAACATCTTGCATCCCATTTTTAACGATCTGACGCCAGGTATCGTATTGTTCGTAGTAAAGTGGTAAGATCTCCCCCTCCAATATCTCATATAGCTTGTTGAGGTCGTACTCATCTTGCTCATGCACGGCCATCTGCTCATAATCTGCCTTGGGCACCACAAAACCATTATGTCCATGATTCACGAATTCGGGGATCCATCCATCGTCCGTAGAGAAATTGACGGCCCCGTTCATAGAAGCGGTCATGCCACTGGTACCTGAGGCCTCTCGGGGAACACGCGGATTGTTCAGCCAACAATCGGCCGCTTGCTTGAGCCGCTTGGACAAGGTAAGCTCATAGCCAATAAGGACGGCCATATTCTTGAATTTTTTACTCAGGTGCACCAGTTGATTGAATTCGCTGATGGCCGGGTGATCCATGGGATAGGGTTTGCCTGCCCATATAATCTGCACAGGATACTTGGTATTCGACATCAGCTGCTCGAAACGTCTTTCATCGGTCGTAATCAACCCCGCTCGCTTGTATCCGGCAAAACGACGCGCCCATACGATAGTGAATACATTGGGGTCGAATAATTTTCCAGTCTGATCGGCCACCAACTCGAAGGCCCTTTTCTTCAGGTATTTCTTGCGATCATCCAGACCATACTGATCGGCCGCCTCGGCAAAACGATATAGCTGCTTATCGGCCCAATACCGCCAATTCTGTGCATTCGTTATCGAAATAATGGGGCAACCTCCTTCGTACTTACTCCACATGGCCCTCGATACATCGCCATGCAACTTGGATACGCCATTGGCAAGGCGAGCAAATCGCAAGGCCGCCAACGAATGATTGAACTGATCGCTGGGCTCGGCGTACAATTGCTTGACCTCATCCACGCTCAAGCCACAGAAATAACTCATACGATGGCAGAGATAAATATCATGCTTTTCATTTCCGGCCTCTTCGGGAGTATGCGTAGTAAAGACCAGCCGACGACGAACTTTGTCGATATTATTATTGAATTTTCGATACAAATAAAAAGCTGCCGAGATACCATGGGCCTCGTTGAGATGATATACGTCGGGTTGAAAGCCCAACAAGTCTACCAACTTGGCCCCACCGATACCCAGCAAGATAAATTGTGCCACCTTGGTCGCCACATTGGCATCATAGAGACGATGGGTGATGGTCTGCGAAACATAGTCGTTCTCGGGCAGATCGGTAGAGAGTAAAAAAAGAGGGGCCGTCTTAAAAATATCCGGAGCTAAATACAAGGCCTTGACCCAGACGGGATGTTCATGGATGATCACCTGAAACTTGATACCGGTATCCTGAAGAAAACTATATTGCTTCTCGTTCCAGGTTACCTCGAGGGTTTGGTCCTGGTTACGAGACTGGTCATAATATCCGTATTTCCACAAAATACCGATGCCGATCATGTTTTGCTGAAGCTCGTAAGCACTACGCAGGTGAGAGCCGGCCAAAAAACCCAAGCCTCCGCTATAGATCTTTAACGGCTGATGTATGGCAAACTCCATGGAGAAATAAGCGACCCGCTTACTGTAGGCATCCTGTACCGTATAGGGTACCGCAAAAGAAGTAAAACTCATAATGTGTCTTTTTTACACGAAGTCGCAAGTTAACCTTTCTTTTTATTTCGGGGCTTTTTTTTGCGCACTAATGAGCCATCGAAAAGACAATCAGGACCGCGCCGAGAACCACATTTTTGTTCCCGAAGCGTTACACTCCCATTGGAAAATTGAAACTGCAAAACACAAGGATCGCCATCTTGCCTGTATTCGGCTAAGCGGGGCGTTTTCCAAAACGCCTCTCCCTTTAACTCCCCGATACAAGTGCCATTCTTTTTTTCGAAATGCACAAAAAAACTAATTCGATCGGGCTTTCGGCCATCACGGATGGATACCAAATTCATTTTTCCATTTTGATAGTCTCCGGCCAGGGCATGGTTGGCGGGGAGCGTATCGATCGGGTTAATCAATTCAGTGGGTCTTTCATCCAAGGCATCGGTAAGGATAAGCATGAATTCGCCCGACGCCTGGTTGAGTGCATAAACATGTTTTCCTTCGCTGAGTGAGCCGTCCAGATTTTTCTTTTGCTGTGTAAGAGAGAATAAAAATCGCCTATCGATTGAAAACTGTTGTGCAATCTCTTTTTTTCGAGGCCAGTAGATCGTCTCCAGATAATTGATCAGCGTATTGTCTTGGGTGAGTGCGAAGACGATCACGCTGGCCTGCGTTCGGTTATGCTGGCCGATCAGTAAATAGGTTTCCCCATCGGGCACCCTAACCTGCCCTATTGCATAGAAGGTGGTTCCTGCTCCCTTCAACTTGATCTTCTGTAAAATAGAGTCCGCCAAGATCACCCGCATATTGGCGGTACTGATCTTGACTGAGTCGGTCGGCTTCTTTGATAAAGAAGTATCTGACAGCGCAAAAGGAAGAGAAAGCGGTTCAAAAAAGCGAACGAAATCAGCTGCCGTTACGGGTTCATCACCCTGCAGCGAGATCGTTTTTTTTTCGCGACATCCAACTGCCAGCAGTAAAAAAGATAGAATGGTAAAACCCCAAACCCTTTTCATGGACTTCGAATATACCCTTTTTCATTTACTTGATTGGTAACCCTTCGCGACCGTTTCGTTAGATTTGTGTAAGAATCGAAGTAAGATGAAACAGCTGGAGCAACTTTTTTTTCAAATTGGTCCTGTTTGGTCGGCACTATTGGCCACTACGTTTACCTGGCTGCTGACGGCCCTGGGTGCCTCCCTTGTATTTTTCTTCAAAAAAATGGATCGATCCATACTGGATCCCATGCTGGGCTTTACAGGGGGTGTAATGGTAGCCGCCAGTTTTTGGTCTTTATTGAATCCAGCTATTGAGATCTCCGAAAAACTTTATCCGGGACTAAGTTGGATGCCTGCCGCTGTTGGTTTTTTGCTGGGAGCACTCTTTATTTTTATGCTGGATCGGGTAATGCCTCACCTGCACCTGAACTTTGGTCTTGAAGAATCGGAGGGACTACAAACAAAACTGCATAAGACAACCCTTCTCATATTAGCCATTACACTGCATAATATCCCCGAGGGCTTAGCCGTAGGGGTATTGTTTGGGGCAGCGGCTATTGGTATGGAAGACGCCTCCGTTGCCAGTGCCATTACACTGGCTATCGGTATTGGCATCCAAAACTTTCCCGAAGGCATTGCCGTTTCTATGCCACTACGCAGAAACGGTGTATCGCGCTTTAGGAGTTTTTGGTACGGGCAACTTTCTGCGATCGTAGAACCCATTGCAGGCGTGCTGGGGGCCCTGGCCGTGGTCTATATTCAGCCGATCTTACCTTTTGCCCTGGCCTTTGCCGCTGGTGCCATGATCTTTGTGGTCGTCGAAGAGGTGATCCCCGAAACACAGCGAGATCGCTATACCGATCGCTCGGTACTGGCCTTTATTGCCGGCTTTCTGGTTATGATGATATTAGATGTGGCCCTGGGCTAATTCTTATTAGTTTTTAATAGCTTCGTAGATCTTATTCCTTTTAAATCTCTTTATCAAATGGCTGCAAAAATTAAGGTGACGAACCCCGTTGTAGAATTAGATGGCGACGAAATGACGCGTATCATCTGGAAATTCATCAAGGATAAATTGATCTTGCCTTATCTCGAACTCGATATCAAATACTATGACCTGGGCATTGAATACCGCGATAAGACCAAGGACCAGGTGACCGTTGATGCAGCAGAGGCCATCAAACAATACGGTGTGGGTATCAAATGTGCCACCATTACCCCCGATGAGGCAAGGGTAAAAGAATTTTCGTTGCAGCAAATGTGGAAGAGCCCCAATGGAACCATTCGTAATATTTTGGACGGTACGGTATTTCGCGAGCCGATCGTGATCCGTAACGTTCCTCGTTTGGTCACCAACTGGACCGCTCCAATTATTGTAGGACGTCATGCCTTCGGTGATCAATACCGGGCTACCGATACTGTTATCAAAGGAAAGGGGAAATTGACCATGACCTTTACACCCGAAGGGGGCGGCCCGGTCCAAACCTTCGAAGTATACAACTTTAAGGGAGATGGCGTGGCCATGAGCATGTACAACACAGACGAAAGTATACAGGGATTTGCCCGAAGTTGCTTCAACATGGCCCTGAGCAAAAAATGGCCCTTGTATCTATCTACTAAAAACACCATTTTAAAAAAATATGATGGCCGCTTCAAAGATATTTTTCAAATTATTTACGAACAGGAATTTAAGACGTCATTTGAAGAAGCCGGGATTGTGTATGAGCACAGATTGATCGATGATATGGTAGCGAGTGCACTAAAGTGGAATGGCAATTTTGTCTGGGCTTGCAAGAATTATGACGGCGATGTGCAAAGCGATACGGTGGCGCAAGGTTTTGGCTCACTGGGTTTGATGACCTCTGTCCTTATTACGCCCGATGGAAAGACCATGGAGGCGGAGGCCGCACATGGCACGGTTACCCGACACTACCGCGATCACCAGGCCGGCAAACCCACCAGCACCAACCCCATCGCCAGCATCTTTGCCTGGACAAGGGGATTGGCCTTTAGAGGAAAGCTTGACAATAACCAAGCACTGATTGATTTTTGCAATAGTCTCGAACAGGTCTGCATAGAAACCGTTGAGTCTGGCAAAATGACAAAGGATCTGGCCGTTTGTATACACGGCAACAAAGTGAAGCATGGAGAGCATTATCTGTACACAGAGGAATTTTTAGACGCTATTGACCAAAATCTGCAGCAAAAAATTGGCCACTAAGAAACGAGAAGACTACATCAGCTGGGACGAATACTTTATGGGGGTCGCCCTCTTATCGGCCCGAAGAAGTAAAGACCCGGGCACCCAAGTGGGGGCCTGCATTGTCAATGCCCAAAATAAAATAGTTGGGGCGGGCTACAATGGACTTCCTGCCGGTTGTCATGACGATGATTTTCCTTGGGAAAAACAGGGAGATTTCCTCACTACCAAATATCCCTATGTCTGTCATGCCGAACTAAATGCCATTCTCAATAATATCGGCATGGACCTGCATGGCTGTAAGATCTATACGGCCCTTTTTCCCTGTAATGAATGCGCCAAGGCTATCATTCAATCGGGGATTAAAGAAGTCATTTTCCTTTCTGATAAATACCAGGGACAAGATGCAGCCCTTGCTTCGCGACGCATGCTGGAAACGGCGGGCATACATTGCAGAAAGGTCAATACCCAACTAGAACGATTGACTTTATCTTATCTTGAAAAAGATGTTTGATCTATCGAATCAGTGCGTTGAGTAAACCTTGCCCCGCTGCCGGTAGCCATTTTCAAGTTCTTCACCCCTTTCTTTTTGGATGGACAAAAAAAATCCCGGTACTGTTGGCAGACCGGGATCTCATAAGCAGTAATACGTTAAATTCTGAAGTGAGCAAAAGCCTTGTTGGCCTCGGCCATACGATGTGTATCTTCTTTTTTCTTGAAGGCTGCACCCTCGCCTTTGCTGGCAGCTACGATCTCGTTGGCGAGCTTATCGGCCATACTGCGACCATTACGCTCGCGGCTATAACGAATGAGCCATTTGATACTCAGTGAAGTCTTACGATCGGGACGCACTTCAGAAGGGATCTGAAAAGTGGCACCACCGATACGACGGCTGCGTACCTCTACGGATGGAGCTACGTTCGCCAACGCTCTTTTCCATACTTCATATCCATCCTCGCTAGTTTGCTTGGCTACTTTATCGAGGGCATTGTAGAAAATCGTGAAGGCTCCACTCTTTTTTCCTTCCCACATCAAATTGTTCACAAAACGGGTAACTAACTTGTCGTTGAACTTAGGATCGGGGGCTAAGGGGAGTTTCTTGGCTTGTGCTTTCCGCATATCAGAAAAATGTTAGAACGTTGATGTTATTTTTTGGCTTTCTCTTTTTTGGTACCGTATTTAGAACGACTCTTCTTACGGTCTTTAACACCGGCTGTGTCAAGCGAACCGCGAACGATATGGTAACGTACTCCAGGAAGGTCCTTTACACGACCGCCGCGAATAAGCACGATGGAGTGTTCCTGTAAATTGTGACCTTCTCCAGGTATATAGGCGATCACCTCTACCTTGTTGGTCAAACGAACTTTAGCCACTTTACGCAGGGCAGAATTGGGCTTTTTGGGCGTGGTGGTGTACACACGGGTACATACGCCGCGACGCTGAGGACACTCATCGAGTGCTCTGGATTTACTTTTGGCTCGGATGATCTCTCGTCCTTTTCTTACTAACTGTTGAATAGTAGGCATTCTTGACCCTTATTTTTGGGAGAGCAAAGGTAAAGGCAAGGCTATGAACCACCAAAAAAAGGGCTTGGTTTTTTGAACCGGCCCCCGGGCAGCACCTTTTTTGCTTTTGTACTGATTATCAGCCCTTAAAGACGGGGGCAAGACAAATACCGTATAGGACGCCCCGAAGGAAGACCCGTATAGGTGAGCGAAAGTTCAAAACTGCTGGTGCCTGGCACCTGCTTACCTAACTCACCGGTGGCCACATCATAAGAGAACCCGAATAGCCACTGACCGTAACCCAATGCCAAATAAGGAGCCAGGGCATCATTGACCCGATAATTTATGCCCGCCAGCAGATCAGCGCTGGAAGAAGCTGGCATTCGAACGGACACGCCCACCATTTGCTCCAATGCGCTCCCCTGTTTCATGAATAAAAATTGGGGAGTCAGTTGTATTCGCTCGTTCAAACTGATCTGCAACCCGCCATGTGCTGTCAATCGCATAGGTATTTGCTGACTGACCGACCTGGTTACAAAAGGATCCTGAGGACGATTTAAATGGAAGGCTGCGACGCCCCCAAAAAACCGCATGGGTCTGTTTTCTCGTGCGTCACTATATGCCATTCCGGCTCCCATATCGAGGTCGCTAGATGAGGTGCGGGGTAATAGATCTGCCGAGGAAACAGAGGCATCGTAACCTGTAATGGAGTTCCACTGGTCTCCAAACTGAAAACCCGAAGGATCGAATTTTCTGGCAAGAGCCCCGACCTGTATCCCAAAACTTAGTTGTTGTTTTTCGTCTTCTCCAAATCGCACCCCTCCATAGCCAATGGTCAGATATCCGTGTTGGTAATGATAGCCTGCATTGCCAGCGGTTTGGTTAAGAAGATTAATGCCAAAGTTGATATTCTTTTGTGTGGCCACATCGGCAGAAATTCCCATAGTGGTAAAGGGAGTCATTACCTGTGCCCATTGTGTCCGGTAAATGGCACTAACTCTGAAATCTCCGCCATTGACACCGGCCAACCCGGGGTTCAATCCCATGGGATACGCATAGAACTGCGTAAAATGAGGATCGGTCTGCGCAACGCAGAGCATTGACAGGCAGCATGCGATCAGGGTATGAATAAATTTTTTCAATGCTATTGAATTAAATTGATCGCTCCTTTTTTATTGACAATAGATCCATCTTGCCGGGTCAGTTTTAGCGTATAACTGTAGACCCCTACCGGCTGTAGCTGTCCCTTATGTTTTCCATCCCATCCGATGTTTGCATCGGTAGTCGAGAAAATAAGTTGCCCCCATTGATTGAAGATCCTGAAATCGACCGAACCAATATAATTGCCATATACTTTTAGAACATCATTCTTACCATCCCCGTTGGGGGTAAAGACATTGGGCACAAAGATCTCGCGGGTGCTAAGCGTGGTGGCCGAAACCGGAAGCGAAGCGATACTACGCTGACAAGTATAAGGACCAGTTGCCTTAACAAGTAAGGTAACCGTCGTATTGCCCGCTAAACCATCGATGGTGTGCGAAGTGCCATTACTACCACTGCTGGGTAC
>JBIIHS010000088.1:0-6894 GCA_044235515.1 Chitinophagaceae bacterium
ACATCTTGCGTGTAGGTGAGCCTATCAACGCATTATATGGATACCGTTTTGCCGGTGTAAACAGCGGTAATGGTAACCCAATGTACTTTAAAGCCGACGGTTCCCTTATTCAGGGTAACATCGCTACCTCTAACTACCGTACTGCCGTTAGCACTAGTGATCCTACCTTAGGATCGGTTACCACGCTGGCCGGTTCTGACCGCGCCATTTTGGGTAATGTACTGCCTACTTGGTATGGTGGTTTCAATAACACCCTTCGTTACAAGAGCTTTGCTTTTGACATGTTGTGGCGTTTCTCTGGTGGCAACAAGATCTTCAACCTGACTGAGCAAGAAGCTTTGGTAAACCAAGCTTTCCAAAACAACGGACGCGAAATCTTGCAGCGCTGGCAGAAAGCTGGTGATGTAACCGGTGTTCCCCGCTTGTGGTATGGTCGCGACAATTTTACAAACCTCTCTGGTCAAGCACTCACCCGCTTTGTGGAGAATGGAGATTTTGCTCGTCTTGAGAACGTACAGTTGAGCTACAACGTAGACCTGAAGAAAGCCACATTGGCCAACAACATCGGTGTTAAATCGCTGCGCGTATTTGTACAGGCACAAAACCTGGTGCTTATTACCAAGTATTCCGGTATCGATCCAGAGAATATCTCTGAGGCCGGTATCGATAACAATTCCGTTCCCAGACCTCGCATTATCTCTTTCGGATTTAACCTGGGCCTGTAATCAAAAACGTACAACACAACTAAATAAATTGATATGAAACCTAATACTTCCATCTTTAGATCGCTCGCGATCTTCGCAGTACTGCTCACCCTGTTGAGCGGCTGTCAAAAAAAGGTGTTGGAGCTGCAACCTTACAGCTCGTTCTCTGACGCTTCTGCCTTTGCCGATGCGGCCAAGGTAAATCTGGCCGTCAATGGTGTTTACGATGCCGCCCAATCCGGATTCTATGCTGGTGGGGCTGTGCGTGGATACCCCTTTGGTGCCGCCAGTATTCAACAAGGTGATATGCGTGGCGAAGACATGCACAACACGGCTTTGTTCTATCAGATCACCTATGAGGCTACGTATACCAACGTAAGCGCCAATAACGATTTCCAGTTCCAAACACTGTACTCACTTATCAATAAGGCCAACCTGGTTATGGAAGGCGTTGAGGGTGCTGTAGCAAAAGGTATCATCCCTTCTTCTACCGGTCTTCAGTTTATTGCCGAGTGCCGCTTCTTGCGCGCTATGGCACACCACGAACTGGTCACAAATTGGGCTCGTCCTTTTTCTGATGGTAACGGAAACAAAGAAGGCATTATCGTTCGTGAGTTCGGTATCAATTCAGAAGCTAAGGCCGAACAGGCCCGCGCTTTGAAGCGTTCTGATTTTCCTGTTTCACTGGTGTATAGCAAAATTTTGGCAGACCTGGATTATGCCGAGGCCAACTTGCCCGCTACCACTACTATTCGTACATATCGTGCCAGCAAAGCGGCTGCCATTGCCCTTAAAATGCGTGTAAGAATGCATATGAACGATTGGGCCAATGTAGTAACAGAGGGAAACAAGCTGGTACCTGCAGCAGCTCCTTATGTTAGCCCCATTGGAAGCTGGGCACTTACAGCTACACCCGACGGACCCTTTGCCAACAATACCTCTACGGAGAGCATCTTCTCTATCAAGAACGACGCAACCGATAATGCTAGCGTAAACGGTGGTCTGGCTACCATGCTGGGAGATCCTAACTTGAATGGACGTGGTCTGGTACGTATTAGCCCCATCATCTGGAGTGACCCTCGCTGGATCTGTTCCGATCTGCGACGTGGCGCTACCATGGTACGCGACTACACTACCGCTAAATTCACTTTTAAATATCGTGACGTTGCCAACCTCTCTGACGGTTCACCCATGATTCGTTACGCTGAAGTATTGCTCACGCTCGCAGAAGCGGAAGCGCGTCGCGCTAGCGGTGTTTCTACCCGTGCGGTTGACCTGCTCAATGCCGTTCGTAACCGTTCGGTATTAACGCCTGCCGATCAGTTTACTGCGGCCAGCTTCGCCGATAAGGATGCGCTGATCGCTGCCATTCTTTTTGAAAGAAGAGTTGAATTTTTAGGAGAAGGAAAGCGCTGGCAAGATATTCATCGCTTGGCACTCGATCCCGTACATGCTCCTGTTACCGGCGGTGGTATCCCCTCTAAAGTGGTAACAACCTCAGCGGTTCCTGCCTCTTTATTTGTTTGTACTGGTGTGCCTAGCCCCGGTATTCCCCGTGGCGTAGCAGCTATCCCTTATGCTGATAACCGTTTCTTATGGCCTATTTCACTGGCCGAGATTCAGCAAAACGCTAACTACACACAAAACCCAGGCTATTAATAGCTGATACTTGAAATTCTAAAGGCTGTCCGAACAGGGCAGCCTTTTTTTTGTTTATCAATAGCGTTAGGAATAACCGGGATGTTTAGTGAACTTTGCATCCCTAATGAAAAATTATGGAGAATAAACAAGACCTCTTCGATTCCATCATAAACAGAAGACGATCTAACAGACGATTCGACACGGATATCAGCGTGCCAGATAGCGTAATTGAAAAAGCCCTGCAACATGCTATTCTGGCCCCCAATAGCAGCAATATGCAATGCTGGGAATTTTATTGGATTCGGGCAAAGGACCAAAAAAAGGAGATGGCCGCCTATTGCCTGGGTCAGGGAGCGGCCACTACGGCCCAGCATTTGTTAGTATTCGTTACCCGGCAAGACCTATGGAAAAAAAGAGCCCGTTGGAATTACGATCGCATTAAAGAGGGAATACCTGGCGAACCCACAAAACAACAGCAGCGCGGACTTGACTACTATAAAAAACTGATGCCTCTTGCGTATGCAAGTGATTGGTTAGGCATATTGAGTCTGGTCAGAAGAACGATCAGCTTTTTTGGCGGCTTACAAAAACCTTTTATGCGCTTTGGCGGAAAAGCCGATCAGCGTATCACCGTACATAAATCGTGTGCGCTGGCCGCAGAAAATTTTATGCTGTCGATCGCTGCCGCCGATTTTGATACCTGCCCCATGGAAGGATTCGATGCCAAGCGGGTAAAAAAAGCACTGGACTTGCCCTATGGTGCCGAAATCAATATGATCATTGGAGTAGGGAAAGGAACAGAGCAAGGAGTATGGGGTCCCCGCAACAGGGTCCCCTTTAATGAAGTGGTCAAGATCGTCGATTAATTTTCGAAATACTAATTGCCTATTATTGGTAGAGACCAAGTCCTTACAAGGCTCACTTCTATTTATTGCTGTCATTGCCGATCTGACGCCAACAAGATTGAACGAACTGCATTAAGGTACGGATACGATCAGCAGAAAAATCGAAAGGTAATCCCGCGGCGGCAAATAAGGCAGGTAAGGTTTTAGTTCCTCCTAAAGAAAGCGCCTTGGTATAATTTGCTAAAGCGTTGACCGGATCTTGATGATATTGCTGCCAAAGTCCAATGGCTCCAAGCTGCGCAATCCCATATTCGATATAATAAAAAGGAACCTCAAATAAATGTAATTGTCGCTGCCACTGGTAAGCGCGGTAATCTTCTAAACCTGAAAAGTCGATTACCGAAGAACTGAATTCATTTAATATCGATAGCCAAACCTGATTACGAGTTACGGCATTACTACCAGGATGTTCATAGATCCAATGCTGAAATTTATCGATGGTGGCGATCCAAGGAAAAATAGTGATCACTCTTTCGAGCTGCTGTTCCTTAGCTCGCTGCAATTCAGTGGGATCGCTAAAGAAAACGTCCCAATGATCCATCGTAAATAGCTCCATCGACATGCTCGCGACCTCGGCAATCTCCGTAGGGTATTCCTTAAATCCTGTCAGCGGAAGACCATGAGTCAAAAAAGAATGTACCGCATGGCCCCCTTCGTGCACCATAGTAGTTACATCATCGAGCGTACCGGCCGCATTCATAAAAATAAAAGGGGCTCCCGTTTCAGCTAGCGGGCAATTATAACCGCCTGGCGCTTTTCCTTTACGACTCTCCAGATCGAGATGCCCTTTCTTGCGCATGGTCTCAATACAATCCCCAAAGAAAGGATGCAACTTACGTAGGCAGGAGATTGACTTTTCTGTCAATTCCTTTTCATCGCGAAATGGACGAAGGGGCTTGGTGCCCATGGGCTCGGCCTCAATATCCCAAGGTCGCAAGGTATCCAGTCCAAGACGTTGCTTTTTTTGTAAATAGATCTCATTAACCAGGGGCATCACTTGCTCCTTGACGGCCTGGTGAAATTGCTCGCACATGGGCTTATCATAATCGAATCGCCCTAATTCCAAGAAACGATAGGTGCGATAATTATCCATACCGGCATTGCGGGCCAGTTGATCTCTTTTTTGGATCAATTGATCGAATAGCTGATCGAGGGCCGCATGATCTTGATAACGACGTGCTGCAATTTGACGATAGACCTGCTCGCGCAAACTGCGGTCCTCATCCTCTAAAAATTTGGCGGCTTGCTGCAAGGTATACTCCTGCCCTTTCACCTGAATGGTCATCTTACCGGCAATAACACCAAATTGCTGTTGTAATACACTTAGCTCCGCTTGGATCGGAATGTTGATCTCTCGATACAGGTCGATCTGCTTGCGAACATTGCGCAAAAAAGTAGCATATTGGTCAGCCGGTAGTTCAGTTACATAGGGGGATGATACTAGCTTTCTATTCAGCTTATCGGACCAGGGCTGAATACGAGGTTGTAGCTCGAGCATAAAGTAATTGAAGGACTCCTCGAGGGTCTTATTCTCGGTATCACAGGTCATCTTGATCTGTCTCCAAGAGGCATCCTCACTAATTACGGCTTCTAACTCACTAGCATCGCGAAGCCACTGCTCCAGCTCTTGCACATTATTGATCGTTCGCTCATACAGGGCCAAAAAAAAGGGCGCCAGCGAGTCCCAATCACTGATCACAAAATGGACGGGTAAAAAAGAACGGGGAGTTTTCTTTATATCTGCAGCGTATTGCATCAGCATAGTACCATTTGCTTGAAAGCCTGATTAGGATTGTGCTTCCCCATCGACATCACCGGACTCAGAGAGAACGAGTGGAATAGCATGTTTCTTTAATAGACTGAACCACTTTACCATCTTCTTTCGGTCGCTATCGTAGACGCGCTCATTATCCATATCAGGAAATACTTGCTCAAAATACTGTTGGATGCTCTTTGCATTTTTTTCATCGGGCAAGGACAAGCTAGATTTTTCCATAGCCTGAAAAACATCGATCAGATTCACATTTTCACGAATGGTATACACCTCGATGCTTTCCAAATGAGAAAATTGATGAATACGAGTAGACACAAACTTGGTACTCTTATCATCGAGTGAACGAACGATACCTCCGTCGGCCTTACTGCTGACCAGTTCGTAGAGACCGGGAAGGCCTGTTACCGCCACTAATTTTCCATATTCCATAAATAGTAGTATATTAGATAGCGCAAGATACTTCAGTTGTCGCAATTATTGTCCCTAAATTCACTTGATATGAAGAAGCTCAGTTTTGTTTTTTTGATCATGCTTTTTGCTTTTAGCTCTGCTATGGCACAACCCCCCGGAGGTGGCTTTCAGCGTAGAACCCCTGCTGAAAGGGTAGCTGTTATACACCAGAAATTAGATAGCGCCTTTAAACTCGATGCGGTCAGACTTAGTCTTATTGATACAGCCCTGGTGGTACTGTATAAAAAACAAGATGCCCGTATGCAAGAGGTCAGAGAAGCGGCCATGGGTGGAGAGAGACCCGATCCCGAAGCACTACGCGAAGAGATGAAGAAATACAGCGATGCGCAAGAAGAGATCATCAAAGCTGTGCTGACGCCCGAACAATACACGATCTGGACAGAAAAGATCGTACCCGCTATGCGACCTGCTCGTCCCATGGGCATGGGTGGTGGCGGAGGTGGCGGGGGTAGAAGAAATGATCAGTGAGCCGCCAGCCAATTTGGACCCACTCCGCACTCTGCGATCACCGGTACTTGATTTGGCAAAGGCAATGCCGATTGCATGCCTGTAATGATCATGGCTTTTAAAGTATCTACTTCGGAATGATGAGCATCAAAGATCAATTCGTCGTGTACCTGCAAGATCATCTTACTTTTCAGACCCGCCCCCTTTATGGCTGCATGAATCTTATGCATCGCTAATTTGATCATATCGGCAGCCGTTCCCTGAATAGGAGAATTGATCGCATTGCGCTCGGCAAAGCCACGAACAGTAAAATTAGAAGAGTTAATATCACGTAGCCAGCGTTTGCGCCCCACCAAGGTCTCGACATAGCCCTTCTCCTTGGCAAACTGGATGGTGCTGTCCATGTACGCTTGGATCCCCGGAAATTCGCGCTTGTAATTGGCAATGATCTCTTTGGCCTCGGTGCGAGAAATACCTAAGTTATCGGCCAGACCAAAGGCCCCCTGCCCATAGATAATACCAAAGTTGACACTCTTGGCCTTATAGCGCATCTCTTTTGTTACCTCTCCTTCGGAGACATTATAGACACGGGCAGCAGTAGCGGTATGAATATCCTTGCCCTCTCGAAAAGCCGCACACATGTTGCTGTCTCCGCTAATGGCGGCAACAATACGAAGTTCGATCTGAGAATAATCGGCAGAGATCAATGTATACTCACTACTGCGTGGAATAAACGCCTTTCGAATCTCTCGACCCCGCTCGGTACGAACAGGTATATTTTGCAAGTTGGGATTATTGCTCGATAAGCGACCGGTAACTGCTACTGCTTGCGCGTAGGAAGTATGGACCCGTCCTGTCTTCGGATTGATCAACAACGGAAGCGCATCGACATAAGTAGATTGAAGCTTGGTCAGTTCTCTAAAGATCAAGATATCTTCTGCGATCTTATGCC
>JBIIHS010000089.1:0-6857 GCA_044235515.1 Chitinophagaceae bacterium
AGTGGGGATCTTGACATTGCTGGCCGGCACAAAATATTTATGTCCATTTTGATTGTACCAATAGGTATGCGTAGACAGTTCCATGATGCTGACACCCCAATGCGCATTGTCAAGTGACTTAGCGCTTGCTATTTCTCTTTGAGCCAGCTGTTGCACCTGTCGTTGCAAACTACACGATGTTAAAGCAAAGAAGAAAAGCCAAGAGAACTGTATACGAATTGACAAAAACGAAAAATGCATTTATTGATTTTTTTGTTGGTACGACTACCCTCTCTCTTGGGCGCGCAACCAACGCTCAGGGATTTCATTACTACTGGCCAGTAAATAATCTTTATAGCTACAGGCTATGAACTGCTTATTGGGCAATTGCATCCACCAGCGGCCGGTTTTTTTGCTCTGCAAAAAGATCGTCTCTACTTCGGCAAAGGCCATATAATACTCATTGAATGAATCTTTCTCTTGCAAGGAAGCTTCTCTGCGACCGCGGCTTCTACCGTCCAGTAAATACCAAAGCATTTGTGCGATCTGCTTGGCACTAAGGTCTTGCCGATCAGCACGAGGATCGTATCCGTACACACCCACCGTATTGACCGTTGGGCTCATGCCTGCATAGCGAAACAGGGTGCAGGCCTCCTCTCCCGTAAATCCATTGGGAGAAATGGTGCTGGCAGGAGAGTAGGCATTGGCCAACGAAGAAAGATCAAAACTAAATAGATGGCTGTTGCGAATAACCGGTTCCATTTCGTCGGGCGCTTCCTTTACATTCCCAACCCGAAAGCAATCGAAGCGAAGCTTGTCGAGCGTTTCGAGTAATTGAGGATTGACGCAATAGCTCTGAAACCCTATATGATTATAATGCCTTATAAAATTGGGCGTGGCCGTCAGCATCTCCATCAAAAAATGATCAGCCGGTAATATCGCCTCCGGATCCAGATCGATAAGAGCATCCACCAAGGTGGCCTCTATCAGTTGACGGCTGTGAACATACGCTTGGTACTGCGCTGTGGTCAGATCGTGAGAACCGCCTAAGATGATGACTGTTTTCCCCTCTCCGATCAACGCTGATACAACCGTACGCAAGGCAGCATAGGTATCAGGAAGTGTAGCACCGGTACGAATATTGCCCACATCGGCCAGCACCAGATCGGAATGCCAGTAAAATAAATTATAGAATTGACGTCGAATCGCATCCGGACCCATGGTTTGATGCTGCTCTATACCCGCTCCCCGATGATCGGGACATCCTACAATGACCAACTGGGCCTCATCCAAATCCGGAAGAGATTGTTCATGCATATGGATACTATACCCGATCTGCCCCTCTTTGTATCCCCGGTCTTGCGAGAGCATCGCCCTGTTGACCGGGTCCAGGAAATCTTCAATACCAAGATGATCTGCCATACTTGCAAGATAATTAATTGCCAGTTTGGACTTACTTTTGTCGTATGGAGAATCTATGGCAACAAATTGATGCCCTCCGCAGTGAGATCGGCAGTTTCGCCACTACCCGGGCCGACGAGGCAGAGGCTTTTCGGATCAAGTATCTGGGAACAAAAGGGGTGGTCAAGCAATTGATGACCGCCATGAAAGAGGTGCCTGCCGAAAAAAAGAAAGAAGCAGGGCAGTTGCTCAATGACTTCAAATCGTTTGTTACCGCCCATTATGAGCAACTCCTGACAGGCATCATATCCGATAAAGATGCATCCACTATCGATCTGAGTTTACCCGGACAACCCTTTCCGATCGGGTCGCGCCATCCAGTCACCTTAATGAAAAACCGCATCATCTCCATATTTCAGCGGCTGGGCTTTGCCGTAGCAGAAGGACCAGAGATCGAAGATGATTGGCATAATTTTGGCGCCCTCAATTTGCCGGCACATCACCCGGCAAGGGATATGCAAGACACGTTTTACATTCAGCAAAATCCAGATTGGGTGTTGCGCACGCATACCAGTAGTGTACAGATACGCGAAATGGAAAAGGGGCAGCTACCCATTCGCATGCTGATGCCGGGCCGGGTCTTTCGTAACGAAACGGTCAGTGCCCGCAGCCATTGTTTCTTTCATCAGATAGAGGGATTGTATATAGATGAAAATGTCTCCTTTGCCGATCTGAAGCAAACACTTTACTTCTTTGTCAAGGAAATGTATGGGCCCAATGCCCAAGTTCGTTTTCGCCCCTCTTATTTCCCGTTCACCGAGCCCAGTGCCGAAATGGATGTGAGCTGCTTTATTTGCGCCGGGAAAGGATGCACCGTATGTAAAAGATCGGGGTGGGTAGAAATATTGGGTTGTGGTATGGTGCATCCCAATGTATTGAGTAATTGCGGCATCGATCCTGAAAAATACAGTGGCTTTGCCTTTGGTATGGGGGTAGAAAGACCGGCGATGCTCAAATACGGTGTCAGCGATCTACGCTTATTCAGTGAGAACGACATCCGCTTCTTGCGACAATTTGCAGCAGCCACCTGATAAGCTTCCCCTATGGACATCAATACGATTGGAGTATGTGGCGCAGGTACAATGGGCAGAGGCATCGCCTTAACGGCTGCATTGGCTGGATTCAATACCAGACTCTTTGACCTACAGCCCGCTGCGTTAGAGAGGGCAAAAGAGCAATTACAAAAAGACCTCAAAAAAAGTATCGAAAAAGGGAAATATACCGAAGACTATGCCGCACAAGCTTTGGCGCGCATTGAATTTACCGAAGATATCGATGCTTGTGTAGGCGAGATCTTTATTGAGGCCATCGTGGAGCAAGCCGAACCCAAGATCGCCCTTTTCAATCAACTCGCTGAACGCAATCACAGTGATTGCATTTTTGCCAGCAATACCTCATCGCTCTCCATTACTGAAATGGCCAAGGCCATTCAACACCCCGAGCGTGTTATCGGCTTACATTTTTTTAACCCGGCCACCCTTATGAAACTGGTCGAGGTCGTAACCACTCCCTTTACCGCCCCTTCGGTACAAGAAATAGCCTGGAAACTGATGCAGGACTTTCAAAAGACCCCTGTGCTATGCATCGATTCACCCGGATTTATCGTCAATCGGGTCGCTCGTCCTTTTTATATAGAATCACTTCGTCTGCTAGAAGAAAAAAAAGCCGGCATGCAACAGTTGGATCGTATCCTTACTGCAGCCGGATTTAAAATGGGACCCTTTGCCCTGATGGATCTGATCGGGAATGATATTAACTATGCCGTAAGCTGCTCGGTATATGATCAACTCGGAAAACCAGAACGACTCCGACCTTCTTCGATCCAGCAGCAGCTGGTGCAAACAGGCAAATGGGGACAGAAATCCGGCGAGGGGTATTATCAATACAAATCAGGCTGATGGCTAAAAAAGTATTAGTGACCGGAGCCAGTGGCTTTTTAGGCTCTTACTTGCTATTGGCCTTATTGCAGCATGGCTATCAGGTAAGAGGTATGGTGCGTCAACAAAAAAGACCCACCTGGATCGATCCGGCTGCACTCGAAGGAGTAGAGTGGTTCGAAGGCGATATACTGGATATTCTTTCGCTCGAAGAAGCGATGGAGGGTATGGATGCGGTTATTCACAGTGCGGCCCTGGTTTCGTTTGCCCCCCAAGACCGTCAATTACTTTATCAGGTTAATACGAATGGAACTGCCAACGTGGTCAATGCGGCCCTCGAAAAAAAAGTCAATCGACTGATACATATCAGTTCGGTCGCGGCACTCGGTCGGATAGCGGGGGGCGGCGTGGTCAATGAAAATGCCAAATGGAAAGAGGGCCCCTTACACACTCATTACGCTCGCAGCAAATTTCAAGCAGAATTGCAGGCCTGGCGCGGTTTTGCGGAAGGACTCGATACGGTCATCCTGAATCCCAGTACCATTTTAGGATATGGAAATTGGGAGCAAAGCAGCTGCGCCATCTTTAAGCAACTCTATGATGGGTTTCGCTGGTACACTAGTGGATTAAATGGATTTGTGGATGTGCGTGATGTGGCTCGCGCCGCCGTGCTGCTCTTAGAGAAAGCAACGGGAGGACAACGTTATATTGTAAATGGAGATAATTGGACCTTTCAGCAACTGCAGTTTTGCATTGCCGATGGATTCAATCGAAAAAGACCCTCCGCAAGGGCCCATGGCCTTTTGTTAGGTCTTGCTTGGCGGATAGAGGCCATACGGTCTTTTTTAACGGGTAAGCGTCCTTTACTGACACGCGAAAGCGCAAGAGTAGCTCGCAGTGCCACTCGCTTCGATAACAGTAAATTACTAAACGACTTTTCAGCATTTTCGTATACCCCGCTAGAACAGACTATACAAGAGGCCTGCAGAAAATATACTGAGCGAGCATCCTATTTAGTAGAAGCTGCGCCCTGATCACCGAAAACTTGTTTTTAGCTTTTCCCAAATCTGGGGAATCCGCTTAACCCAAACCAACTCTCTTTTCTTCTCTTGGAAATCAATGGCAGGGGTGCCCCAATAGGTCTTATTCCCCGATATGGTGCTAGCCACTCCGCTTTGCCCCATTACGACTGCGCCTTTACCTATGGTCAGGGTCTTGTTAACGCCCACTTGTCCCCACAGCACGGCCTCGTCTTCGAGTACGACCGCGCCGGCAAGTCCCACTTGAGCCGCTATTAGACAATTACGTCCTATCACACAATCATGTCCAATATGCACCTGGTTATCGATCTTGGTTCCGGATCCTATAGAGGTATCGGCTGTTACCCCTCTATCGATCGTACAGCCCGCACCGATCTCTACCTGATCGGCAATAACAACACGTCCGCAACTTTTCATCTTGCGATACTGTACCGGAAGCGCTTTCTTTCGGTTATAATAAAAAGCATCACTGCCAATAACGGTGCCGGCCTGTACGATCACGTCATCGCCGAGTTGACAATGATCTAGAATGGTCACTTGAGGATGAATCAGGCAATTCTTTCCGATCGTCACCTGGTTGCCGATATAGGCGCCCGGCATCACGATTGTATTGCTTCCAATAACGGCCGTTTCACTAATGGGTTGCAATGAGGGAACAAACGGACGATAGGTGTCAACGATACGGAGATAAGCTGCGAACGGATCACTGACCACCAAGAGCGATTTACCAGGTGGAACAGCTATCTCCTGATCGATGATGATACAGGATGCAGCAGAGCGAATGCATTTATCATAATATTTGGGATGATCCACAAAAACCAAATCCCCCGTTTGTACTTTATGAATTTCATTGATACCCGTAACGCTACCGGTTGCATCTCCAACAAGAGTAGCCTGTACTAATTCGGCCAATGACGTAAGCGAAACCGGCTTTTCAAATTGCATGATGTACTATTTTGCACAAAGGTAATAGGCGTAATGTCACCTTTGATTTTTTGCGTTTATCCACAAAACATTTTAAAATGTTGATAATTCAAAACAAAAAAATTTTTTGGATATTTAAAATAAATACTAATATTGTGTAGGGAAATTTATTTCCCTGTACTTACTAACCCATCCATATAGGATCCCTCCGTTTTCGGAGGGATTTTTTGTTTGCATACGGCTCTCCCTTCACATGCGCTTTTAAAATACCTTTACGCAAAGTTCATCCCTATGATCAAATCAATGACCGGCTTTGGAAGAGCCGAAATGCGGGCGGGAGAAAAATTATTTGTGATCGATATCAAATCGCTCAATGGAAAGCAATTCGATCTGCAACTACGACTGCCCGCCTTGCTTAAGCCTTACGAATTCGATATTCGTCGCTGGCTGGCCACAGAGCTCGATCGCGGGACAGTCGACTGTAGCATCAGTCTAAAAGAGACCGGCGGGTCGCAACCCGTATCCATCAATACGCAACTGGCTAAGGCCTATTACGGATCATTGTCCAAACTGGCCTCCGAATTGCAACTCGATACCTCACAATTGCTGACGGCCCTTTTAAAATTACCTGAGGTCATTACCACTGGAGCCGATGTCCTGCAAGCCGAAGAATGGGAGCAGTGTAAAACAGGCATTGCGCAAGCTATCAAGCAGCTCAATATGCATCGCGAAACAGAGGGGAAAGCACTGGAGACCGATCTGCGAAACCGCATCCATACGATCGTATCGTTGCAAAAGGAGATCAGCCAGCTCGATCCGCTGCGACGTGAGAAACTACGACAGGGTCTCACCAAAGTGCTGGAAGAAAACCTGAGAGGCGAAGGATATGATCAAAACCGACTGGAACAAGAGCTGATCTACTACATAGAGAAGATGGATATCAGCGAAGAGCAGGTGCGGCTACTGAATCACTGCGACTATTTTATACAGCAACTCGACGAAAAGAGCGATAGTAAAGGCAAAAAACTCTCCTTTATCTTACAGGAGATCGGACGGGAGATCAATACGACCGGCTCAAAGGCCTATGACGCCTCCATACAACGGTTGGTGGTCCAAATGAAGGATGAGCTCGAAAAAGCTAAAGAGCAAATCTTAAATGTGATGTAATTTTATAGTATGCCGAATGCGAATCGCTGGTTGTTACCGACCCTGATCCTATGTGGAATGCTTGGTGCCCTTAGCGGGTGTACGTCGTTGGAATTATACGAACGAACGGTCCCCCTACCAGCGCAGCAGTGGAAAAGTGAATACATCCCTTCGTTTGACTTTGATATTGCCGATACCACCGCCCGCTACGACGTGGCCCTGGTGTTACGCCATAGAGATCGCTATCATTATAACAATATCTGGTTGCAGCTCTCCCTTACTGACCCCCAAGGGAAAAGCTACTCCTTTGAAACCGACTTTCTGTTAGGGACCAACGAAACCGGCTGGCTGGGAGCCGGAATGGACGATATTTACGAGCACCGCATTTCGCTGCAAAAAGAGCTGGTGGCACAGGGGATCTCTTTTCGGC
>JBIIHS010000006.1:0-20243 GCA_044235515.1 Chitinophagaceae bacterium
GAGCAAGATATAACCAAATTTATTGGCCAACCCCATTAAGATATTTCCTCGGGTGCGACTCTGTAGATTCTCCTCGGCCAAACCAGCAGGAAGATCTCCAAAACTTTTTTTCAAGACCGCCAGCAGCGATTCAAATACCGGCTGTATAGAAATGATCTCATAGGGGTTACCTAACCCTTTGCTTAACTGCTCGGCATCGCGCACACTATGATCACTCGAATAGACAGAGGGCAGAAGTATCGCCTTTACATTTTCTTTTCCCAAGGCCTCCACGGCCAGGGCCAGTGTAACGGCGCTATCAATTCCTCCGCTGCTGCCCAATATGGCCTTTTGAAAACCCATCTTAGCAAAATAATCGCGAATCCCAGTCACGATCGCCTCTTTGATGGCTGCCGTACAAAGGGTGGGTTCCAGGCGAAGGGGATCTAGTTCGGCATTGGGCAGTTGACTGGCCTTTTGCAAGAGAGGTTCAGCAAAAGAGCCATCCTCTTGCCAATTCACGAACTGTACGGATTCCTCGAACAAGGGTAATTGCGTTATCAAATTGGCATCCTTGTCCATGACCAGTGAACCTCCATCGAATACGATCTCCGTTTGGCTGCCCACCGCATTGCAATAAATAAGCGGAATACCATAGCGAAGTACATTTTGCTTAACGATGGCCTTGCGATCCTCTACATGTGTATAGTCGAATGGGGAAGCCGAAAGATTCAAGATGATATCGGGCCGCTGTCCGATCAACTGATCCATCGGACAGTGCGTGTAAAGCGGATTATCCCCTAGGTTCCAAATATCCTCACAAATGGTCACCGCCAATTTTTTCCCTTTAAAATCGATCAGTTGCCAGTTATTAGCGGGTTCAAAATAACGGTACTCATCAAAAATATCATAGGTTGGAAGACAGGTCTTCTGCACCACGGCCCTAATCTCGCCATCGTGCAAAAAGTAAGCTGCGTTGAATAGCCTCTTTCCTTTGGGTGAGGGATTGCGCTCGGGGGCCCCGATCAAGACACCGATTCCATTTGTATGCGGCTTGATCCTATCGAGGGCATGCAGGCACTGATCGACAAAGTCATTGAATTCGAGAAAATCGCGAGGAGGATAGCCACAAACCGCTAACTCAGAAAAAAGCACCAGTTCTGCGCCCGCTTTTTTGGCAGTAGCAATGGCATCGATGATCTTGATCGTATTTCCGTCAAAATGACCGATGTGATAGTTCTGCTGCGCAATAGCGATCTTCATTTGGCAAAAGTACGCCATTGTTTTGTAGCGTATCTTTACAGCTATGCAACGCATATTTTGGATACTACTCTGCGGCGGGTTTCTGTTGGGTAGTTGCAATAATGATAATTCCGCCCCCGATGTAAGCCAAATTAAGGTAAGTGCTCCCCTTAGTCGCTTTGACCAGGCCTTTTTTGCACTTGACACGACGCGCCTTACCCAAGGGCTCGATTCGCTTTCTCGCCACTATGCAGCTTTTTACCCCGAATTCATGCAATACATATTGGGCGTTACAGGGGATCCTGCCGATAGTGTTACCCAGCGTGTGGTTCGTCAGTTTATAGGTAGCTATGGCGGGTTAAACGATTCGCTGCAAATCCGCTTTGCCAACACCGGGGACCTTCAAGAAGAAGTAGAAAAGAGTTTCCAGTACCTGAAATATTATTTCCCGAATTATCAGACCGGAACCATTAGTCTGTTTGTGGGTCCCTTTGATGCGCCTGGTATCGCTACCGTTCGCAGTGGTACTGCCATTGGGCTACAGCAATTTGCCGGCGCTGATTTTTTTGCTTACCAGACCACAGCCCTACAATCGCTTTATCCTGCCTATATCAGCAGACGATTTACCCCCCGCTATATTGTTCCGGGTATTATCAAGGCCATTACCGAAGATCTTTTTCCGCCCCGCATGGCCGAGTTACCACTTATAGAACAAATGATAGAAAAAGGAAAATATTGGTACTTGTCTTCGTTACTGCTTCCTCATCATCCCGATTCGTTACTAACAGGCTATACGAATGAACAGCTAAACTGGTGCGAAGAAAATGAGGGACTGATCTGGAGTTATCTGATCAAGAACGAAGATCTCAACTCGCTAAACCCCATCGTAATCCAAACCTATTTGGGAGAGGCCCCTTTTACGCAGGGATTATCGCAGGAATCCTCCCCCGGCAACATAGGGGCTTGGGTCGGTTGGCAGATCGTTAGAAAATATGCGGCCGCCAATAAAGAACTTCATCCCGATATGATCATGAAGACCCCCGCTACCACGATTTTGGAGCAAGCCAAGTATAAACCCAAGTAAAAGATTACGCTTAGTTATTCTTGAAGGGAACGATCATTTCAAAACTGGGGATCGTTACTGTAAAATATTGATGGGTTTCCAGATTTTCCATTTGATAGGTTCCATACATCCTTCCCATCTCGGTCCTGAGATTACAACCACTTACATATTGATATCGCTCCCCGGGTTGTAAGACGGGCTGTACACCGACAACGCCTTCTCCTTCTACTTCTCGATGCGAAGCATTGCTATCGAAAATAAACCAATGACGACGATGCAGTTTTACGGGAAAAGAATTGTAATTCTCCAGCACGATCTTATAGGCGAACATGTACTCCGATTGCAACGGATTACTGTAATCCTCTTGGTAAAAGGTCTCCACGCTCACCTGTACGCCTTCTGATATCAAGGAAGCCATACTATAAAATTAAAGAAAATGATAAGTTTCCCATTAAGTTTTTGGGGCTTACCTTTGCAGCGCAAAAAAATCATTTCTATGAGAATAGCTGTTGCCAAAGGAGATGGAATCGGACCCGAGATCATGGACGCAGTCCTGCGCATTTTTGAAGCAAATAAGGTGCCCCTTCAATATGAGGTAGTGGAGATGGGGAAATGGGTTTTTGATAAGGGTTTTAACAATGGAATGACGCCAGAAGCTAAACAAAAAATCGAGCAGCTGGGGCTACTTTTTAAAGGGCCCATGGAAACCCCAAAAGGAAAAGGGGTCAAAAGTATCAATGTTACGGCTCGCAAAACCTGGAATACCTATGCCAACAAGCGTGTCTTTACCTCCCTTCATGGCGTAGACACCGTCTTTAGTAAGGCGGGCATCCCCATCAATATTACCATCGTACGAGAGAACATCGAGGACACCTATGGTGGTATCGAGCATATGCTTACGCAAGATGTAGCCCTCTGTCGTCGCTTTATTACGCGCCCCGGCACCCTGCAGGTAATGCGCTATGCCTTTGACATGGCCAGCAAAAAAAAGGCAACGCGTATCAGTTGCGGTCATAAGGCCAATATCATGAAGATCACCGACGGCCTGTTCTTAGAGTGTTTTTATGAGGTAGCCAAAGAATATCCGCATCTAAAGGCCGATGATATTATCGTGGATGATCTTTGCATGAAGTTGGTTACCCGTCCTGATCTGTTCGACGTAGTGGTACTTCCCAATTTACAGGGAGATATTGTATCTGACCTCTGCGCTGGCCTAGTTGGCGGCCTGGGCTTTGCTCCTTCTGCCAATATTGGAGATCATATTTCGATTTTTGAAGCCGTACACGGCACCGCACCCGACATTGCCGGAAAAAATCTGGCGAACCCCACTGCGCTTTTACTGAGTGGTCTGGCCATGCTTCGTCACGTAGGTCTTTACGAAAATGCGGCCACCATTGAGAATGCACTGCGCTATACCTTGGAATCAGGTGTGCATACCGGAGACTTTGGCAATAAAAATACAGCGGCGGTAAATACTACTGAGTTCGCCGATGCCGTAATCAGCAATTTTGGAAAAACCCCGCAGCAAGGAGCCGTATCCTACAGCGGAGACAATAAAGTATACCATCCTGCGGCCCCCATCAGCGAGCATCCTATGTTGGAATCCGCTCAACGAAAAGCGGAGGCGATCGTCGGAGCCGATCTGTTTTTAGAGAGCCGTCAACAACCCACTGCTGTAGCAGCGCTTTGTGAAAAAGAAACCGCCGGAATTTTTAAACTGGTTACCATCAGTAACCGTGGTACGCAGGTATGGCCCACCGGCTCTGTATATACCAACTTGATCAATCAATACCGCGTTCGTTTTGAGCGCCAAGAGGGAAAAAGCGTAGAACAATCCGATATTGTTGCGCTCTACCAGCGCATGAGCCAGCATTTTAAGATCTGCTCGGTAGAGCTGCTCAACCAGTGGGGTGATCAAAAGGCCTATAGCTTAGCACAGGGTCAGTAAACGCCGTATCCTTCCTTTTTAAGGTACTGCTTTACTTTCTCACGCTGATCTCCTTGTACAATTATTTCGCCGTCTTTTGCCGAACCGCCGGTCCCACAGAAATTGCGAAGTTGCTTGCCTAAGACTTCCAGATCGACTTTTTGGCCAACAAATCCCGTAATCAGGGTCACCGCCTTACCTGCACGTTGCTTGGTATCGAGATGAACCCGTAATCGCTGCTGAGAGGCAGGCCTGGTCTCCTCTTCGGGATCCGTGGAAGACTGGTAAGAAAAATTCGGATCGGTACTGTACACAAATCCTCTGGCGTCGGCTTTATTTTTTTTTCCCATGATGATCAAAGCGGATGAGTGAATAAAGAAGCTTTGAGACTTAGATCGATACTTTGGGCCTGGTGAATTAATGCTCCCACACTAATAAAATCGACCCCGGTCGCCGCATAGTCGCGGATATTCTCTTTTGTCATTCCTCCACTGGCCTCAGTCTCGAAGGTTCCCCGGGGTACTTGCGAATCAATATACTCTAGGGCTTGCTTCAATAAAGCCGGTGAAAAGTTATCGAGCATGATACGCTTTACCTTATGCTGACCATATTGAACCACCTGCACCAATTCCTCTAGCGAGCGGGTTTCCACCTCGATAGATAGTAAAGGTTTTTTTTGTTGTACGTATTGCCAGGCCCGATCGATAGCGGTTTCGATACGCCCACAAAAATCAATATGATTATCCTTTAGCATGATCATATCATACAGCCCAAAGCGATGATTGAGGGCGCCGCCGATTCGAACCGCTTCTTTTTCCAGCAACCGAAAATTGGGAGTGGTCTTACGCGTATCAAGTAGACGGGTCGTTGATCCCTCCAAGAGGTTTACATACTCACGGGTCAGCGTAGCGATCCCACTCATCCGTTGCATGCAATTGAGCACAAGTCTTTCACATTGCAAGATCACAGCGGCGAACGATTCCACTTCAAAAGCGATCTCCCCAGGTTGCACGGTATCTCCATCCCTTACAAAAGCGGTAAAGATCGCCGAGGGATCTTTATACAGAAAGATCCTTTCGGCCACATCCATGCCAGCGATCACAGCCGATTGTTTGATCTTAAGGACTGCCTTTCCTCTGGCCGTAGCCGAAATACAAGAAAGAGTTGAATGGTCGCCATCTCCCAGGTCTTCTTCGAACGCTTGCTCCACAAAGCGATAAAACAAATGGGGATCCATACCGTAAAATTAGTGCTTAATCCATGGTTTGGATACGAAGCTCCCTAATGCCCGCTTTAGGACCACTGGCCGACATAAAAATATTCACGCGAAATTGCCCCTTGTCTGTCTGCAAGGTCCCCATTGCAAACGCCCCCGCGGGCGCCTGGCCTCTATGCTTTAATTCAAATCCGGAAACGGTATTGGTCTCAAAAAATTTGGTAATGGCCGTTTGCGCTTGCGCTTTACTTAATTGAGCGGATTGGTCTGGTAAAGTAAGAGTCAACTTTTGATCGAAGCGTTCCGAGAGCTGTGCGGCATTGCCGTTCTTAATGGCACCGATAGCAGCATCGAGTGCATCTTGCCGCGTGGCCGCCACCGTACAACAAAAGAGCACTGCCCACAGGAGTCCCCATGATAAGGTTTGAATTTTCATGATCACTAAAATACATAAATTTTGGCGTTACCTTTGATGACTAGTCAGGTATCATGAAAAAAACCATGTTGGTCATTATGGATGGATGGGGATTGGGCCAAGTGCCTGCCGCCGATGCCATCGCCGCTGCACATACTCCTTTTATTGACTCGCTGTATCAGCGGTTTCCCCATACAACCCTGGTTACCTGCGGTGAAGCGGTTGGACTGCCTGCCGGTCAAATGGGAAACTCAGAAGTGGGCCATCTTAACCTGGGTGCGGGACGTATCGTTTATCAAGAATTACAACGGATCAATCTGGCGGTATCCGATGGTTCTATTTTTTCAAATCCTGCTTTGTTAAGCAGCATCGACTATGCGCTTACTCACCAGAAACCATTGCACCTGATCGGACTGGTCAGTGATGGAGGTGTTCACTCGCATATTGATCACCTAAAGGCCTTGCTTACCTGCTGCGAACAAATGGGACTAGAAAAGGTATTTGTGCATGCTTTTACGGATGGACGTGACTGCGATCCTAAAAGTGGACTCGGCTTTATTCGTACGCTGCAAGCATACATGAAGAAGCATGTAGGTACCCTTGCCAGCATTAGTGGTCGCTATTTTGCCATGGATCGAGATAAACGCTGGGAGCGCATCCAACTGGCCTATAACGCACTGGTCCTTGGCAAAGGAAACTATAGCACGGATCCCGTACGAACAATGGAGCAGTCCTATGCCAATGACATTACCGACGAGTTTATTGTTCCCACTGTGATGACTGATTCAAACGGAGCACCCCTTGGCCGGATACAAGAGGGCGATGCCGTGATCTGTTTTAATTTTCGTACCGATCGTTGCCGAGAGATCACGCAAGTACTTACGCAATTTGATCTACCGGATTTTGAGATGAAAAAACAAAATCTGTACTATACCACGCTTACCGAATACGATAAAACCTACCAAGGCGTACAAGTGATGTTCGAAACCGATAACCTGAATAATACGCTTGGAGAAGTGATCGCATCGGCCGGCCTATCGCAAATTCGGATCGCCGAAACGGAGAAATATCCGCATGTCAGCTTTTTCTTTAGTGGGGGCAGGGAGCAACCTTTTACCCAGGAGAAAAGGATCATGATCCCCTCTCCTAAAGTTGCTACCTACGATCTGCAACCTTCCATGAGCGCGCAGGCAATCACCGAAGCTATTTTACCAGAGATTCAACAAGGATCGGCCAGTTTTATTTGTCTAAACTATGCCAATACCGATATGGTGGGGCACACGGGCATTTGGGAAGCTGCCAAACAAGCCGCGCAGACCGTAGATCAATGTGTAGCCCAACTAATTCCTGCAGCCCTGCAAAGCGATTATACTGTTTTTTTGACCAGCGATCACGGTAATGCAGATTATCTGATCAACGAAGATGGTAGCCCCAACACGGCCCATACGCTCAATCCCGTTCCTCTCTTTATTATCAGCAACGATCCGCCCTCGGCCATAAGACCTGGCAAATTGGGTGATATTGCCCCCACCCTATTATACACGATGGGACTACCCATTCCGACCGAGATGACCGGTACTATTTTAATTGACTAAATTAGACGTATGAAACTGCTAAAAAGATTTGCTATATTGATGCTGGCAGTGCTGGTCGCCATCCAGTTTATTCGCCCCGAAAAAAATCAAGGATATGTTATCCGCGAATATCAACTGGCCAGTCGCTACCCTGTACCTGATTCCGTAAATACAATTTTACAGAAAGCGTGCATGGATTGCCATAGTAACTATAGCCGTTATCCTTGGTACGCCTCCATACAACCTGTTGCCTGGTGGCTCGATGAACACATCCGTGATGGCAAAAAGCATTTGAACTTTGACGAGTATACCCATCGCTCCCTTCGTTATCAATATCACAAGATGGAAGAGACCATCGAAATGGTCAAAGAACAAGAAATGCCTCTTAATTCCTATACCTGGACCCATACTGATGCCCGCCTTACTGAAGATGAACGCGTTGCCATCACCCAATGGGCACAATCGGTAATGGATACTATGAAACAACGCTATCCCTTGGACAGTCTGGTCAAGCCCAGTAAATAATAGTTGCTTTCAACGTTGAATTAATGGTCGGACTGAAAACATTTTCCCTTTCTATAGTACTATCTCTAACTTTTTTGAGCGCTACGGCACAAACTGATACGCTGGCACAAAAAGAGTTAGAAGAAGCGATCATCTACACGGCTAAGTTTGCAGAGAAAAAAAAGAATGTCGCGCAGCCCATCGATGTGATCACCGCAAAGACCATCTCTCGCTATAATGCGCAGAACATGGGCGATCTGCTCCTCAATACCGGACAGCTCTTTGTTCAAAAAAGTCAGCAAGGCGGAAGCAGCCCCGTCATTCGAGGCTTTGAAGCCAGCCGTGTGCTCTTGGTCGTAGATGGAATTCGCTTGAATAATGCCATTTACCGGTCGGGCCATTTACAAAATGTGATCACGGTAGACCAGTTCATGTTGGACAGAGTAGAAATATTGTACGGCCCGGGTTCAACGCTGTATGGTAGTGATGCCTTGGGTGGCATCGTTCATATGCGGACCCGAAGTCCGCAGGTTTCAACCGAAAAAAAAATCATTTTTCGTTCGCAGGTAGCTACACGCTTTAGCACGGTCAATAAAGAAAACACCCTCCACACCAGCCAAGAGATCAGTGGGAAGAAATGGGCTTGGCTGCACTCGATCACCTATAGCAATTTTGGTGACATGCGAATGGGCGATCGCTACCCTAAAAAATACCCCGACTTTGGCAGAAGAACTCAGTATATCGAAACCATCAATGGTATAGATCAACTTGTCACCAACGCAGACGACCGTATACAGAAATTCTCCGGCTATAAACAATGGGATCTTTTGGGGAAGTTGTTATTTAAGCCGAAGGCGAATCAATCGCACCTGCTCAATGTACAGCATTCCAACTCGTCGAATATTCCTCGCTACGACCGATTGCAAGACCGAAAAACATTTCCCGGAATCGGCAATACGCTTCGCTGGGCCGAGTGGTACTATGGACCCCAAACACGCTGGCTGGCGGCTTACCAGTGGGAACTAAAGAACCTGAGGAACATAGACGAAGTAAGACTTAATCTTAATTATCAACACATAAAAGAAAGTCGAAATCAACGAGAATACCTGGCCTATACGCAATTTGATAGCAGACGTGAAACCGTACAGGTAGCTGGTATCACATTTGACCTGCGAAAAAAATGGGAAGGACAAGAGCTGACGATAGGAGCCGATCTCCAGCATAATGTAGTTCAATCAGTAGCAGACCGCACTAACCTGCTGACCGGCGCAGTAACCCCCATCAGTACGCGCTACCCCGATGGACGCAACCGCATGACCTTAGCGGGCCTCTATGGTCAGCACCTTTATAAATCCAATAATGGGAAATGGATCGTAAACGATGGAGTGCGACTTCAATATGTACAATTGCACTCTACACTTGCCAATAATAGCTTTTTTAATTTTCCCTTTTCGACCATCGATCAGCGCCCACGAGCCCTTACGGGTAATCTGGGGCTTGTTCACTTTCCCAGCCAGCCGATCAGAGTTGCCCTTAACCTGGCCTCTGCCTTTAGAGCACCGAACATTGACGATGCCGCCCGCATTTTTGAATCGAGCAGCACAGCAAGACGATTGATCGTGCCCAATCCATCCGTAAAACCAGAGTATGCCTACACTGCCGACCTTACCCTTCAATACAAATCTGAAAAAGTAAAAATAGAAGGGGGCGCCTTTTATACTTGGTTCCGTAATGCCATTGCATTAGCCCCATTTCGATTGAACGGAAAAGACTCTGTCGATTTCAATGGTACAGTAGCACAGGTTATCGCGAATCAAAATACCCGAAAAGCCTTTGTGCGCGGCTTACACTACCGAATGGACCTCCGGCTTGCCAAAGGCCTTAGCTGGGAGACGAATATCACCACTACCTATGGCCGATTTATCAATCCTGATAAAACCTTAAAACCACTTGATCATATCCCGCCTACTTTCGGTCGCTCGGCCCTGCTATTTAGACAAGGAGACTTTACCGGAGAATTTTTTATGCTCTTCAATGGCACAAAAAAAATTACTGATTTTAATCCCGATGGGGAAGATAACGGTCAATACGCCACCCCCGAGGGGATGCCTGCCTGGTATACGTTGAATATCAGAACGGAATATAAATTGAGTAAGGGATTTACCCTGCAAGCCGGACTCGAAAACCTGCTGGATCGTAACTACCGCTATTTTGCCTCGGGTTTCTCTGCTCCGGGGCGCAATTTTTTTCTGACCCTTCGGCAAAATTTTTAACAGAGCCAGCAGCGATCTCCCTGTGAAATTGTCTTAAATTAGTGGTCACTCCTGTTCCATGACAGAAGAAGCCATTATAAAAGGTTGTATCCAGAATCAAGCGGCCGCACAGCGGGAACTGTATATGCAATACAGTCCTAAGATGCTGGCCGTTTGTTATCGATACGCTTATAACCGAGAAGATGCCGAAGACATGCTACAAGAGGGATTCATAAAAGTATTTACCCAGCTGAAGCGATTTGAGCATCGCGGCTCGTTTGAGGGCTGGATCAGAAAGATCATCGTGCATACCTGTATCAATATTCTCAAAAAAAATAAAAAGTTCAATGAAAGCGTCGATTTGATTCATGCACACTCCGTAGCCTTGAAAGCAGATAGCGTACCGGCCTTAGTACAGGTCAAGCAGATCGTGGAATGTATCCGACTACTTCCCACTGGTTATCGAACCGTGCTAAATCTATTTGCTATTGAAGGATACAGTCACCGAGAGATCGCAATGCTACTGGATATTGAGGAAAGCACTAGCCGAAGTCAGTTTACCCGTGCTAAAGCGATGCTTGAGAGCATGCTGATCCAAAAAAATATTTTACAACCAAAACAGGAGAATAGCTGGATAGCCGCAGTGGCTCCCCACTAACTAACCTTGCGTAATAAAGAGCTGCCCTAACGATGGATGGACATAATGAGCATAATGAGTTTGAGCATTTCCTAAAACAAAATGCAGATGCACACCGTTTGTACCCCTCAGAAGGGGTATGGAACCGTATCCATTCGCGTCTGCATGATCATCGTCGTCGCACCGTTTTATTACTTATTCTGCTACCCTTACTAACTGGCATGGGCTGGTTCTTTATACCGGTAACCACTAAGCGTAGTAACAATAATATTGCCAAGAATCAAAAGCAGGTCTTTAGTTTAGAAAAGAATACTTCTGGAACGAGCACATCTGCTACTAGCACATCTACAACCAGCACTTCTGTAACGAGTACTTCAGCAAAGCATTCTTTACCAAAGAGTATTTCAGCAAAGAATACCCCAGCAGGGTTTATTCCAGCGAATACTAGTTTATCAGAGACTATCTTGGAGCAGTTGCCTTCGACAGCAAGTTTTCAAACAGTAGATACTCCTGAAGGCACTAGATTAGCAGAAATTACCTCAACTGCAATAGCGTCAACCGAAACACAACCAGCTGTTCCGACTGCCGAAGAAAAGCAGCAAGAAATTACATACATACCGACTATTGAAAGTGTCGTAAATAGCTATCAGCGGCAAGTACATCGCCCGCGCTTTCGGTGGCAGCTTCATTTTACTCCTACCGTAAGCTATCGTACGCTACAAGAAGACCAAAAGTTTATCGCCCAGGCACGTATGAGCAGCGCTGTACCCGCTGCCGCTTTTGGGGGCAATTCAACCGATCTGTCCACTGTGGTCAGACATCGACCTGATATTGGCATGCAAATAGGCTTTACCGGCTATTTTCCGGTCAGCCGAAAAATAGATTGGGTCGCCGGTATTCAATTCAACGTGAGCAAGTATGACATCGAGGCCTATCGCTATCCATCCGAAGTAGCGACCATTGCACTTCAGAATCCCTGGGGAGGAACCAGTACGGTCAGTACCCTTACCAGCTTTAGAAGCAATGGATTTCGCTCAAGTGCCAACTGGCTTCGGAATTACTACTACGCCGTGTCGGTACCCCTGGGTTTACAATGGCGTATTGCCGGTAAGAGGCATACACATTGGGGGGTTAGCGCCACCGTGCAACCGACCTATGTAGTGGGAAACAGATCTTATGTTATCTCAGCAGATTACCAGAATTATGCCGAAGTGCCCTATCTGATCAATAAATGGAATCTCAATGCAGGATTCGAAACCTATGCTCGCTTTCCACTGGGCAAGCATGACTTTCGGATCGGGCCCCAAATTCGCTACCAGCTCTTATCGAGTTTTAAAAAGGGATATCCCGTTCAAGAGCACCTCTACGACTTTGGCATCAAGCTGGGTATGATATTGGGTAAATAGGAGTACACAAGGCACCCCCGTTTATCCTAATTTTACAGTATGAAAAATTGGCTGCTTGCCGGATGGCCGCTGTTTCTTTTATTGGGTGGATGTGGCAATAATGACACACCTTCAAAGAGTTATGTATCGATTCCTTCTCTGATCGAGGAGCAGGTAGCTCATATTGATACCTCGCTATATGCCATTACACGCTATGACTATCGCGGCACCGATACCATTCCATTCGATACGATCTACATCCCGCGCGAAAAATTCAGAGAAGAAGCACAAGCCTTTTTATCGATTCCCGATCTTTCGCAACCCACATTGGCAAAGGAGTTCACGGAAGAATCCCGGTACGACGAACTGATGAAAAAGGTAATTATCAGTTATTTCCCCACCGATAAAAAGAACGCTACCATACAAAAAGAGGAATTGCACATACGCCCCGACGTGGCCGAGGGCGATAAGGTTACTACTATTTTGGTGAGTAAGATCATCAACGATCGTAACGGACTCCAGCAAGAGGAGCTGCTATGGTTAATGAATGAAAGTTTCAGCATCATGCGTATCCAGCAGCGTCCGGGACAGCCCGCCGAAATAATTACCACCAAAGTCAGTTGGAATTAGTAGCATACGGATATGACACCCGCTGAATTCCAACAGATCGCCCCCACCCTTCCATTGGCTCCGGGGATTTATCAATACTTCGACGCCAAGGGAGAATTACTTTACGTGGGAAAAGCCAAGCTGATCAGAAAAAGAGTCAGCTCCTACTTCTCAAAAAAAGCAGATAATCAAAAGACCATAGAGTTGGTCAAACGGATCGCCAGCATTCGATTTACCATCGTCGACTCGGAGCAAGATGCCTTTTTGCTAGAGAATTCGCTGATAAAAGAATGGCAGCCCCGCTATAACATTAACCTGAAAGATGATAAGACCTATCCCTTTATAGTCATTCGGAAAGAACCTTTCTCGCGCATTTTTTTGACACGTAAAAAAAGCAAGGACGGATCGACCTATCTTGGCCCCTATACCTCGGTGCATCAGCTAAGGGAATTGATGGAATTTATCAGACAAACCATTCCCTTACGCACCTGCAACCTCGATCTGCATCCTGCTAAAATTGCCAAGGGAAAATACAAGGTATGCCTCGAGTATCATCTTGGTAATTGTAAAGGCCCCTGTGAGGGCTTGCAGAATGCAGCCGAATACAACCAATATCTTCAACAAGCTACCCTTCTTCTAAAAGGAGAGCTGATGCCCGTGATCCGTTACCTGGAACAGGAAATGAAAACGGCCGCCCAACAGCTGGCCTATGAGCAGGCAGCCCATCTGAAAAAAAAGATCGAATACCTGAGGCAATATCGCTCTCGTTCGGTAATCGCCAATGCCCGCACCCCCGATCTGGATATCTTTTCGATCAGCCTCGAAAAAAAAGCATTCGTCAATTTCTTGATGCTGCGTAATGGTGCCATTGTACAAAGCTATACACTCGAGGCAGAGCAAAAACTAAATGAAAGTGCCGAAGAGATCTTATCCTTTGCGATCGCCCAACTAAGGGATCGCTTCGAGAGCCGTGTCAACGAGATCGTGATCCCCTTTGCGATCGACTATCCTGACAAAACGGTAAAATTGACCATCCCCCGCAGTGGAGACAGGAAGAAACTCCTGGACCTATCTCAAAAAAATACAGCTTACCATATTACAGAGCAGCGAAAGCGAGAAAGACTACAGCTCGATAAAAAGATAGTAGAGCCCGAAAAGCTACTGACCGAGCTTCAAGAAGATCTACAACTGTCTTCGTTGCCGGTGCATATTGAATGCTTTGACAACTCCAATTTTCAGGGAAGCTATCCGGTCTCTGCCATGGTTTGTTTTAAAGATGCCGTTCCGAGTAAAAAGGACTACCGCAAATTCAATATCGAAACGGTGCAGGGCATCAATGATTTTGCCAGTATGAAGGAAGCCGTCTATCGTCGCTACAAACGCCAGCGAGATGAACAACAGCCCTTACCCCAATTGGTGATCATCGATGGCGGTAAAGGACAACTAAGTGCAGCCATGGAGGCCATTACTGAACTGGGTTTACAGGGAAGTATGACCTTAGTAGGTTTGGCTAAGAATCAAGAAGAGCTGTTCTTTTCGGGCGACAGCGAAGCCCTACGACTTCCTTATCAGAGTAATAGTCTGTTATTGATTCGGCGAATCCGCGACGAGGTACACCGCTTTGGCGTACAGTTTCACCGCAAACAACGCAGCAAGGGTACCTTTAAGAATCAATTACAAGAAGTGCCCGGCATTGGTGCACAAACAGCCACACAGCTATTACAGCACTTTCGATCGCTTAAAAACATATTGGCCGCCCCTACTCACGAAGTAGAAGCACTCGTCGGCAAAAAGAAGGCCCAAGATATCCGCAGCTTTTTCAAGAGTTAAGCACCGCGCTTCAGGAAGAAACGGAACGGACATAAAAAAGCCGATCACTATGGACCGGCTTTCTAAAAAAGTAGTTTACTATATCAATATGACCAAAGGTCTTGTTCGAAATTGAAGATCTTCTCTTTAATATTCTCCCCTTCGAGCAATTGGAGGATAGGATCTTTGATGTAATTACGGATGAACTGACTTTGGGGATTGTCAATCGTTGACTTAACAATATAGCTGCTGAACATTCGGCTTTCAAAAAGCTCCTCCCAGGTCATACGGTTCTGTCCCATATTCTTGGGATTGTAGACCTCTGTTTTTACCAGTACAGGACGGATATCGGGGTAATAGACCCAGAACAAGGGAGATGTACCGATCTCTTTCTTTCCCTTCGGCGTATCAACATATTTTGCCTTATAAAGGCCCACCCCTAAAATACGGACGAACATACGGCTAGACTCGCGATCGAACACCCATTCCTCTTTGAGGCGGATCTTGGTAATATCCAATGGATCGAAGGGTCTGCGTGATACAACATAGCCCACCACCTTATCCATCTGCTTTACATCGTACTTGGGAAGGGTATCGAATACGCCATATAACATTTGCTTAATGGCATCTACTGATAATTTGGAGGTAAACCGGTCTTCGTTGAAAGCCTCTACTTCTCCAGACAATACGGATCGCATCAGAAAACTGGCAAAGATCTGGCTTCCATTATCTTCGGAAGACTCGTAGACAAAGGGCTTATTAAGCTTTTCGCGCAGGTCCAATTCGCGCCATACCTTCTCCGCGTACATAGCGTCATCATATCGCAGATGCTCGTACGGAAGTGGCTTGCGAAGCGCGAGGGCCCCTTTATCGTAGGCATTATCAGGTCGCAAAGACTTTTGTGGCGTCAGGTCAGCTACCAGGGTATCATACTCAAAGGTCATACCGGCATAGATATTCTGCGGAGGCTTGGGCACCGTATCATTGGGAGTAGTCTGCGCCGCGGCTAAAGCGTTGGGCTGTGCGGTTTGAGCCGTTGTGTCTGCAGCCGGACGAGTAGTAGCTCCTCGTCTGCGCGCTTGTGCATCGGCCTGTACTGTTGCAAAAACAACAATAGCCAACAGAAAAATAGATTTTACTTCGATCCGCTTCATAAATCGTTCATTATTTTATATCATAAAATAAGGTACCTGCCCTTGTCGTACGTCCATCAGGACCCTTTACCCGAATATTTTCGATAATGACGGAGCTTCCCGATTTGACGTACTGCTTAACCGCATTACGAACTTCTGCGTTGAAGATGGCAGAACCATTATTATCGATGGACACGTATTCTCCAGGGCTCAGCTCGTAGGAGAAAGTAAAACTCTCCACATTATAATCCAATTCGAAAGGGAAATTCTTTACACCGGCCTGCACGCCCCCTTGGCTACGGAAAAAACTAGCTTCCATTTCTGCACCACTGGGTCTTCCACCCACATAAGCTTGCGCTTCTGGAATGGTCCTAACCCGGAAGGGAAAAGAAGAGACCTTTCCGTCAATATCTATATTGATCTTGCAATCATCTGTTACGGCAGTAACAAATACATCGTATTTACCAGGACCTTTCTTCACAAAAGTGCCACCCCCGTTGGTAATGCTAAGCTTTACCTTATCATCTCCTCCGCCACTGGCTGCCACGGTAATAGGATTAGGTACCCCAACGTACAACACATTCATCTTATCAAGTCCTACCGAAGCATTCGCTTGTCCAACCATATACTCAACCTTTACTTCCTTACGCTCGATTTGACCAGTATTCTGATTGGTATAGGTAATAACAACAGGTATCGTATGGGGTCCGACAGCACCACCATCAAGCTCCTTTAATGCAAAACCCTCTTCTCCGATGGGAACAGCAGCTCCTCCGATGGTGATTGTTGGCTTTGCATCCTTACTAAATGCCCCGATACCGGCCTTTATCTCCAGCTTCTGTCCGGGCATCAGATAATTTGAATTTTGTCCAACGATGGCTGCATACGAATCGAATACCACCTCTACCTTTCCAACCTGCTCGTGACAGAAGGTAACCACTTTGTTCTCAGAAGTGCGCACATCGTTTTGAAACTTACTTAAAATACTAAGGGCTCCAATGGTAGGAGACATATAGAAATAAGCTTCTTCCCAGGTCTTCTTATTTGAATTTTGGGATTTAGGGGGATCAAGCGTTACTTGAAAAGAGGTCTCAAATTGCTGCTGGATCTTAGGATCGATCCCAAATACATTCTCTTTATAGCGCTTAAGCATGTCATAGAGCTGCTTACCTTTTCCCTCTTTGACCAAAATACGGGTCGTAGCATTTTGATCGTCATCTTTCAACTTATCCCCTTTGGTGGAGGCGGCAATGAGCTCCTTTTTCAAATTGTCGATAAAGGCGTAGGCCTCGTTGGCAAAAGCAGCCACCGAATCGGCCTTGGGCTTCCAGATGCTAGCTCGTTCACGCGTTGCGGGATCGTTCATCTTTTGCGTAAGCGAGGCCAAGACCTGCGTAGTAGAGGCGTTTACTGCCGTATTTGTTTTTTCAAGACTCTCATTGATCGTCTTGAATGCATTCAGGATCTCGGCAGAAATATTGATAGCCAGCAGCGCGGTCAACACCAAGTACATGATGTTGATCATCTTTTGCCGCGGTTCTTTAGGTAATGCCATGTAAGCTCGTCTTTAAATTTTAAACAATGATAGTGGCGTACGATAAATTATGAGCGACCTTGCATGGCGGTAAGCATGCTGCCGTATACATTGTTAAGGCGACCCAGATTATTGGCCAAGGCGCCAATCTGCTCTTGTACTTTTTTGGCATCCTCAGTACTGCTGACCATTGCATTGGATGCATCAGCCAATTTGCCATAAAAATTATTGAGCGCTTTAAGATGATTATTACTTTCAGCCAGCTCCAATTCGTAGATGGTGTTAAGAGAAGAAAGATTCTTGGTCAACACCTGCACCTGATCGTGAAATTGGCGGGCGCCTTCGGTGGCTTTATTGAAAGCACCGACTGAATCGGCCGCAGAAGCGTAGGCATTCTTAACCTTATCCAACTCGGCTGCAACCGCTTTGGTCTTGGCCGCCATCTCGGTAGAAGCTGCCGCTGCCTCTGCCATCGTGCTCATATTGGCGACTGTGGCATTGAGTTGGCGAAAACTTTCTCCCAAACGATTCAGCACATCGGGGCTCACATTGGCGTCTTTCATCATTTTATCCATCTTTCCAACTACTGAAAGCTGCTCCTCGGACGTGCCGGGTGTTTCAACAGCAGGGTATTTGATGTACAATACGCCGTACAATGCGAAGATGAGTGCCTCGGTGGTCAGACCGATCCAGAGCCAAGTGTCGGCATCAGGAGCATGAATGATCTTACGAAGAGCACCCCAGATTACAAGAGCGGCTCCAAAGGAAACGCCTACGTCTACCCATTTACTTACTTTAGGAGGAATAGCTGCTGCCATGTTTCGAAACGTTTAGAGGATGATTGGATATAGATAAAAAATTGTTACGGAAATTATTTCATTGAAGTAGCGGGTAGATCGATCACACAACGGAAACCAATGTAAGACTTGGTAGAATCTTGGTATTCGTAGGTAGCCGTACCGTTTTGGATAAAATAGCCAACGTCTTTCCAGCTGCCACCACGGGTGATCTTGCGCTTCATCAACGGAGGATCGTCCTCCTTGGCATTCCAGCGAACGTCGGGGTTCATGTCGTGCTGAAAATTATTACGGCCTTCGTAGTAGATCGAAGAGGTCCATTCAGCAACGTTACCCGCCATACAGTACAGACCAAAATCATTGGGCCAGTAACTGTCTGCACGCACGGTATAGAATCCTCCGTCTTCGGGATAATTTCCACGACCGGGTTTAAAGTTGGCCATCAGACAACCTTTCTTGTTGCGGGTATAATAATTTCCCCAGGGGAACATGGTTTGAGAGCGACCACCGCGAGCGGCGTATTCCCATTGGGCCTCTGTGGGCAAGCGAAAATCAGATTCTTGCGGGCGCTTCTTGGAATCGAGATAGGCATTTAGGTAATGCGTTCTCCACTCGCAAAAGGCAACGGCCTGCTTCCAGCTAACACCGACAACCGGATAATCTCCAAAGGAGGGATGCATAAAATAACGCTTGGTCATAGGCTCGTTGTACGAGTAGGTGTAGTCACGGATCCAGACCAATGTATCAGGATAGATAGGGGTATCGTTCTTTACGATAAAAGTTGAACGGGGCTTTGTCGTTCCATCGGGATTTTTAGCACTACGAGCCGCCTCTCTCAGGTCAAATACCTCGGAGTGATAGATCAGTTTAGAAGGATCGAGTTGTTTTTTTCCAAAGATCCTGTCATCGGGAGGAAGAATAATATCGGTGCTGCTCAATTGCTCGATGATCTTGGGGTCATTCCACTTTAAAGCGCGAGCCTTGGCCCAATCCACTACTTCGTCTCCGTTAGGGCCCGTCTTAACATAACCCATTTTTCTGGCCACCACAGAATCACGAACCCACATCACGAATTGACGATACTCGTTGTTGGTGATCTCGGTCTGGTCCATCCAAAAACCAGAGATGGATACCGAGCGGTTGCGGGCACTAAAAGCATAGGCAGGATCCTCGTCGCTGGGACCCATGTGAAAATTACCCTGTGGCACATAAACCATACCGGGAGGGCGAGGCAGGGTATAACGGGTGCCGGGAGCCACGCCACGTAACATACCGTCATTTACCATCGAGGAGCCGCCATTCTTCTTGCCGCCCAAAATGCCGCATCCCGTGATGGAAATCACCAACAAAAGGGTCAGCGACAGATTACAAAGGTTCTTCATTTTCATACACTTAAAGGGTGGGGACAAATATAACGCTTAGAGGGGTAGTTTTTCTATTCGTTTAAGGGAAAATTTGTACTCCCAATAGCGTTTGATCCCGGGTGTAAACGACGGGTAATGTCGAATTATTGCCACCCCTTTTGTTAAATCAGGATCTTTATTTGACATTGTCGATCAATGACATAAGATCTTCGACGGTGTCGACAGGGGGCAGACAGCCATAGTTTTTACAAAGCCAGATGCCGGTTTTTTCACCCGGATCTTTACCTCGCAAAAGGGGTGATTTTGAATCGGGGGCCGGGGCAGCCAAGAGTAACCGATAGGGAATATAGTTAGATAAAATATTGCTTTTCAATGCGTTAAAATCCTTTCCAATTACAGAGATCTCGGCGGTACCGTAAAAATACTCTTGTAAAAGGCAGGCCCAGTTGCCAAAAGATCCTGGATAACGGACAATGGCCATCCCCAGCGTCTCCGTCATCTGGCGACTACGCAGCCCCCAATCGGGCTTATCGAGCAAGAGGGATAAATGGTGTAGAACTTTGGCCATCAACGCATTAGAGGATGGAACCGCCCCATCATAGACCTCCTTTTTTCGAACGATCACATCGGTCTGCCCCTGGTGAGTATAGTAGAAAAACGGGGACGCTGGGTCCGAAAAATTGGATACTATATGATTTGTTAAAATTTCAGTTTGATGCAGCCATTTGGAATCTCCGGTCACTTCGAACAGGATTAACAAGGCATCGACCAGGTAGGCCAAGTCGTCCAAAAAGGCAGGATGA
>JBIIHS010000090.1:0-6720 GCA_044235515.1 Chitinophagaceae bacterium
GGAATGGACGATATTTACGAGCACCGCATTTCGCTGCAAAAAGAGCTGGTGGCACAGGGGATCTCTTTTCGGCAGGCTGGCACTTACCGCTTTCGTATAAAACAACTGATGCGCGAAGATCCACTAGAGGAAGTCATGAATATTGGCATACGAATAGAAAAGAAACCCTGACCCTTCGCTTATGCCAGATGCCATCAAAAAAAAATGGAGACGTACTACCCTTATCTATTGGGCGCTGCTGTTATACGTGCTGGCAGCCCTGTTGTGGTGGTTGATCTCCTTGCAGCAGCAAAACCGACAGATCACCCAAGAAAAGATCGAATCGCTGGAATGGCGATCAACGACGCTCAGCCCACAAACTCGTTCGGCTATGCGCCAGGAGATCGAAAATGTATTTGAAAGGAATCAGAATAAATATATCAGCGAAGGAATTACTTTTTTATTGGTCATCATGATCGGGGCCGTATTTATATATAGGGCCGTGGGTAGACAATTCAAGATGCAATTACAACAGCAACATTTTATGATGGCTGTTACGCACGAACTCAAGACACCCATTGCCGTAGCCAAGCTAAATCTGGAGACCCTGCAGAAATATCAATTGGAGCCCGATAAACAACAAAAGCTGATCCGTACAACGCTGGACGAAACTGCCCGTCTAGATTTTCTGACTAATAATATCTTAGTGTCGGCCCAATTGGACAATAAAGGATTCGTCAGCAGCAAAGAAGAGCTAGACTTCTCTTCGTTGCTACAAGCCTGCATTGCTGCTATTCGAAAAAGGTTTCCGGACAGGGTCATCGAGTCCTCAATCGAAGAAGAGATAGACTTGACCGGCGACGCCCTTCTTTTGCAGATCCTGATCAATAATTTACTGGAAAATGCCATTAAATACGCCCCGGGCAGCTCCCCGATTAAAACGGTATTATATCGAAACGCAAAGGAGATCGTACTGACCGTGGCCGACCAGGGTCCGGGCATCCCTGATAGCGAAAAAGAAAAGGTCTTTGACCGGTTCTACCGAATCGGAAATGAACAAATGCGAACGACCAAAGGCACCGGACTGGGTCTTTACCTCTGCCAGCGGATCGCCAAAGACCATGGGGGCCACATCGAGATAAAAGATAACCATCCGAGCGGCAGTGTTTTCAATGTTATCTTTGTCGTATGAGCGAAGAGAAACCATCCTCTATTTTATTGGTCGAAGACGAAGAGAACCTGCATGAAGCACTCAAACTGAACTTAGAGCTCGAAGGGTACGAGGTAACTTCTGCTTTTGACGGGGCCGCTGCCTTAAAGGCCATTGACGAAGCCTATTTCGATCTGATCATTTTAGATGTAATGCTGCCCGTTGTGGATGGCATACAAGTAGCCGAGACCATCCGCATTAGCAATAACGATATCCCTATTTTGATGCTGAGTGCCCGCAATAGTAGTGCCGATCGTGTTGCCGGACTCAAAAAGGGAGCGGACGACTACCTGACCAAGCCCTTTAATTTGGAGGAGTTGCTACTACGCGTCTCTAAACTGATCAATAAAAATTTAAAGCTACAAGACAGGTCGACCGTTAGCGATTTATACCAGTTCGGGGCCAATCAGATCGATTTCAAAGCACAAGAGGCCACTGGATTTGATGGGACCACCATTCGACTGAGCAAAAAAGAGACGATGCTCTTGAAGCTACTGATCGAAAATAAAAATGAAGTGGTGCCCCGCGAAAAAATATTACAAGCGGTATGGGGCTACCAGGTCTACCCTACGACCCGCACCATCGATAATTTTATTCTGAACTTTCGAAAATATTTCGAAGAGGACTCCCGTAATCCGCGCTACTTTCACTCAGTACGAGGAGTCGGTTATAAGTACGCCGAATAATTTAAAGATCACCCAATCGCGGACGCATCACGATCTCCTCTACACAAGCTTGCGGAGATAAGTGAGCGGTCTGAAAGACCATCTTGGCCACATCAGAAGGCTCCATGATTCGACCATTGCTATTGTCGAAATTGCCCCAACTATCGGTAAGGACGGCCCCGGGATAAACCCCTGTTACTTTAACGCCAGTTGGCTTAAGCTCTTCGCGCAAATTTTGGGTAAACCCATGCAAGGCAAATTTACTAATGCTATATGAACCTCCTTGTGCATACGGTTTCAGCGAAGCGATGGAACAGATGGTAAAGATGTGCCCGCTGCCACGCTGTATCATATCGGGTAGTATTGTACGCGTCAAATGATAGGCGCTGTATAGATTCACGGCCATTTGCTGCTCTAATTGGCCAGATGGCTCTTCGGCCAATGAGCCCGGTAAGAACTGACCGGCATTATTGATAAGAATATCTGGCTCCCCATAACTCAAACACCAACGTCCAAAGTCGATCGCCTCTTCAGCAATACGCAGATCAGCGGCGCGGCCATGGATTACAGCATCGGGACAGGCGGCCGCTAATTCCTCAACTGTCTTTTGTAAGCGCGTCGGATCGCTGGCCGTAAGCAACAAGCGATAACCAGCCTTGGCAAATAACCATGCGATCTCTTTACCGATACCCCGTGATCCTCCGGTCACGATCACGGTCAAAGAACGGTCAGAACGAGAAGAAGTAGAAGCATCCATACTCATCAATTAAATTGTACATTGCAAAGTTATTGACCCCTTCTTACAATCAAGATACTTTGTTATCCGCACTTCGCTATCAGCACCTGTTTTTTGATCTAGATCACACCTTGTGGGATTTTGAAGCCAACGCACGGGCGACCCTGGAGCAACTCTACTCAGAACTAGATCTGAACAGCTTAGGAATAGATGATTTTGAGCGTTTTTACCGACAATATCTAGAGCACAACGAAAAATTATGGGATCGTTACCGAAAGGGCTTTATCAAACAAGAAGAGCTCCGTATCAAACGTATGCGGCTGGCCTTACTCGACTTTGGGATCGTTAACGAAGAGGTGGCCGCCAGCATGAATACCCGTTTTTTGGATCTCTTGCCCACCCGAACGATCTTATTTCCGCATACAATAGAACTACTTGACTACCTATTGCAAAAAGGATATCAGTTGCATCTGATCACTAATGGGTTTGAAAAAACGCAGCATAGCAAACTCCTTTACTCGGGATTGGCCCCCTATTTTACAGCCGTCATTACCTCGGAAGGGTCCGGTAGTCTAAAACCGAAGCCTGAGATCTTTTCGTATGCACTTGAACAAACAGGAGCTACCAAAGAGAAGAGTATCATGATCGGAGATACCCCCGAGGTAGACATTTTGGGTGCCAAGAATGCCGGTATCGATCAAATACACGTCAATCATCTCACCCAAGAGCGTATGGCCTTATCAGATGGGAGCTATCCGACCCATACGGTTTACTCTCTACTAGAGATCATGCAGATACTCTAGAATCATGCCCATGCGCTTAGCGTGTATGTCATAGCAAGAACACTAAATGAGATCTCCCATTACCAGGTGGCAATCTCGGTAACACCTCCCAACGGACGGTCTCCGATCTTGACCTTAATAACGGCATCGAGCGGAAGCAAGAGATCGACCCTAGAGCCGAACTTGATGAATCCCATTTCGGCATTTTGTTGCACGGTCTGACCCGGTTGAAGATAATTAACAATGCGACGGGCCAGGGCTCCGGCGATCTGCTTTACTAAAATCTCGCGTCCATTCTTTTGATAGACTACCGAGTGGCGTTCATTTTCGGTAGAGGACTTTGGATGCCAGGCCACTAGATACTTACCGGGATGATAAGTAGAGTAGACCACCTTGCCGCTTATGGGATTACGGTTTACATGCACATTGAATGGGCTCATGAAGATAGAGACCTGTATACGACGATCGCTGAAATACTCGTCGGGCTCTACTTCTTCGATCACCACTACTTCACCATCGGCCGGGGCAATGATACTATTTTCCGATAGTGTATGAATACGCGAGGGAATCCGAAAAAAGGAAAGGATAAACCCCCAGAAGAGGATCGATACAAGTAGAATCGATATAAAGACCACCCCATACGATGCAGACAAAAAATAATAACTGGCCGTATTACCCAGCCCCAATAAAAGGGTAACGATAGCAATGGTAGGATAGCCTTCGCGGTGAATAGTCATGAAATAGAAAATTAAAGGGGCAAAGATAATGATTGCCCTCGCTGCTTACAGAAAGAGCCGGGTGTAAAGCCAGACCACCGGAGTAGCCCAGAGCAACGAGTCGAAGCGATCGAGCCAACCACCATGACCAGGCAAAATACGGCCACTGTCCTTTACCCCTGCCATGCGCTTCAACTTCGATTCAAAGAGATCGCCGGCCGTACCCAACACCGCAGCGCCAAAAGCCATCAGATAGCTGTCTTGTATTCTCAATGGCATGACAGAGTCAACAGATAGCAAAGAAGACACAATAGCAGGCAATGCATAGCCTGCAACCAGCACCGTGAGCATGACACCGCCTATGGTGCCCTCCCAGGTCTTTTTAGGAGATACGGGACTCAGTGGCGTACGCCCTATAAGCGAACCAACCATATAAGCCATAGTATCATTGATCCACATACAAGCCAATACGAACAAGGGCAGCACCGGCCATGATGTGGACATGACCGCTGCCAGCGGGTCATGCAATTTCAGATCGATAAATAAAGTCCAGGAAAGTGACAAATAGAAAAATCCAAGCACCATATAGCGAACGGGAAAGCGGAAAGCAGCATACAGTTGCTCGTATTCTACCCAGCATCCTGCATGGATAACCAATACCAACAGTAAAAAACTCCAGTTGCTCCAACAAAGGCCAGACAGCATCGCTGCCACAAAAAAAACGGCTGTAACAGCCCGTTGCGAAAAAACCTGCCGGTTAAGTGCCATTACTCAAATTATGAATTCGGATCGGAAGATACTCTGGAATGATCCTGATCTTCGTTGGCTCGGGTATGACGAAGCATCCAATGTATGTGCAAGGTCACGATAAGGGCACTTACTAAACCAGTTACCATCAGGGTTTGCATATCTACGATAGGCTCTTCTTGTATTAGGGTGGGCTTTTGATATACTAGCACGATCAACAGGGCATCATAAGCGAAATGCGCCAGCATGGCCGTTAACAAACTGCCGCTATACCAATACAGGGCCCCCAAGACAATACCTAAAACAAACCGGGGTAAAAATCCATAGAACTGCATGTGCATAGCCGAGAATAAAAAAGCTGATAATAAAATAGCAGGCCAAACGCTACCAAACTGTCGTTGAAACAACCGTTGCAAAACTCCTCTGAACAAGAGCTCTTCTCCGATACCGGCCAAGCCTGCCACAAAAATGATATTGAGTAAAAGATCCTTCGTAGTATGTAACCCTAACAACGCTTTTACGGTATCATTTGCCTCATTCTCCTTTGCTCTCATCCACTCTGCTATGGCCGGAGGAAATTCCACGGCCTGGTTTAGTTCACCGAGCCATTGCACTAAGGGAATGGAAAAAAACAGAGCTGATACCCCAACCAACCAAAACCCGGGATGAAATGGCTTGGACAGGTTCAGGTATTGCCGGGCGGGGGCTACCGAGAACAGGCGGGCTGCCAGCAGGGAGGGGATTAAAAACAATCCCACAAACTGAACTAACTGCAGCACCCTGATCACTGCTCCTAATTGAGAGGGATTTGTTTTCAAGGAGTCAAGAGAAGATAATTGATCTATGGGAATACCGCTCAGGAACGAAAGCAGCAAGGTGCCAAAAATCCCAATGGAAAAAACACTAAAAAATGCCAGGGCTAGTAAAATAAAAAATTGTTCTATGGGCGATTTGTCCTGATAATATCCTTTTTTAAACACGAGGAAAATTTTGATTGTACATTTGTCAGCCCGGTTTGGCCGGCGCATTGAACAAATTTAGGTAAAACACCAAGATGGTAAAGATCGGCCCTGTAACCCTTCCTGATTTTCCGCTCTTGCTGGCACCCATGGAAGACGTGAGTGACCCTCCGTTTCGGGCCGTATGCAAAGACAAGGGAGCCGATCTGATGTACACTGAGTTCATTTCCTCTGAGGGACTCATCCGAGATGCGATCAAGAGTAAGAAGAAGTTGGACATCTTCGATTACGAAAGACCGGTAGGGATACAAATCTTTGGCGGGGATGAAGAAAGCCTGGGGCTGGCAGCTAAAATAGTAGAGGTTACACAGCCCGATCTGCTGGATATCAATTTTGGATGCCCTGTCAAAAAAGTAGCGCTAAAAGGCGCCGGGGCGGGGGTACTACGAGATGTAGACCTGATGGTACGACTCACCAAGGCCGTGGTTAGATCTACATCGCTGCCCGTAACGGTCAAGACTCGATTGGGATGGGACGATCAAAATAAAAATATAGAGGAGGTCGCAGAAAGACTACAAGATGTAGGTATTCAGGCACTGGCCATTCATGGCAGGACTCGCGTACAGATGTACAAGGGAGAGGCCGACTGGACCCTCATCGGTAAGATCAAGAATAACCCCCGCATTACGATTCCCATTTTTGGCAATGGAGATATTGACTCTCCCGAAAAAGCCTTAGCCTACAAGAATCGATATGGCGTAGATGGTGTGATGATAGGGAGAGCAGCCATTGGCTATCCTTGGATATTCAATGAAATCAAACATTTTATAAAAACAGGGGAGCACCTGCCCGCCCCCACTATCGAAGACCGGTTGGCTGTTTGCAGAAAACATTTGCGGTATTCGATCGAGTGGAAAAATCCAGTG
>JBIIHS010000091.1:0-6715 GCA_044235515.1 Chitinophagaceae bacterium
CTTATATTTGTAATCTCAAAAGTCATTGGTTGCCAGGAGAAATCCGAACAGCCGGTGACTTTTGATACTTACGGGCATAGTTCAATGGCAGAATAGCGGTCTCCAAAACCGTTGATGGGAGTTCGAGTCTCTCTGCCCGTGCACAAAACAGGAGTATGAATAAGATCACTACTTACTTAAAGGAAAGCTACCAAGAGTTGACCGAGAAGGTCACCTGGCCAAGCTGGCTGCAGCTTCAGCAATCTACTACGATTGTGATTGTTGCTACACTGGTCATCACTTTTATCGTGTTGATCATGGACCTTGCATTCAGTAATGGACTTGATTTCATCTACAAACAACTATTCTGATGGAAGCAGTTAGTAAGACAACCGAAAATCTTAGTCCGCAAGCCGATACCAAGTGGTATGTATTACGTGTCATCAGCGGCAAGGAAAAGAAAGTAAAAGAGTATCTCGACAAAGAGATCTCTCGGGGTGGCTGGAGCGAGATCGTCAAGCAGGTCTTTCTTCCTGTCGAAAAGGTATATAAAGTCGCCAGCGGTAAAAAGGTGATGCGCGAGCGTAACTATTACCCTGGCTATGTAATGATCGAGATACTGGAAGGTAAGCTCAGCGATGATCTTCGCGACATCATTAAGAATACAACCAACGTGATCCATTTTTTGGGAAAGGAAAATCCTATTGCTCTTCGTAAGGCCGAAGTAAATAAGATGCTGGGCAAGATGGACGAGATGAGTGAGGCCGGCGGTATGAGTATGGTAGAGCCATACATTGTCGGGGAGACCATCAAGATCATCGAGGGGCCTTTCAACGATTTCAATGGAATTATCGAAGAGGTCAACGAAGAGAAAAAGAAGCTAAAGGTAACGGTCAAGATCTTTGGGCGTGCCACTCCCGTGGAGCTTAGCTATATGCAAGTGGAGAAGCTCAGTTAGGGTGTTGCATCTGTTCTGTTCGTTTTCCTTAACTAATAAAAAAACCTCTGTTTCCGACAGAGGTTTTTGCTTTCCCCAGTAGGCGCTGACAATCAGCCTAATAGGGGCCTTTAAAAAAGCCTCTAAAATGCTTTGTCGATCGAATATTATCCGTTAGCTTTGCTGCCCCAATTAGTTCTTTTTTACGAGGAATTTGGGAGTAATGCCATAGGCATTACGCTTGAACCAATAAATCTAAAGACATGGCAAAAGAAGTATCCGGCTTCGTTAAGCTGCAGTGCAAGGGTGGCCAGGCCAACCCAGCACCTCCCATCGGACCTGCCTTAGGTTCCAAAGGGATCAACATTATGGAGTTCTGCAAGCAATTCAATGCTAGAACGCAGGACAAACAAGGGAAAGTTCTTCCCGTACTCATTACCGTTTACACTGACAAGAGTTTTGACTTCATTATCAAAACACCTCCTGCAGCCATACAGCTATTGGAGGCTGCCAAGATTCAGAAAGGTTCCAAAGAGAGTAACCGTTCTAAAGTAGGAAAGGTCAACTGGACACAGATCAAGGCCATTGCCGAAGATAAGATGCCAGACCTGAACTGCTTTACCGTAGAAAGTGCCATGAAAATGGTAGCGGGTACGGCCCGCAGTATGGGGCTGAACGTAGAGGGTAAAGCTCCTTGGGAAAATTAATGTTCACTACAAAAAATTGAATCATGGCATTTATCAGTAAAAAAAGAAAAGTGGCTGACACCAAGGTTGACGCCAACAAATCATATTCGCTGAAGGAAGCATCAAGTTTGGTCAAACAAATTACGACCTGCAAATTCGATGCTTCTGTAGATCTGCATATCCGTTTGGGTGTCGACCCTAAGAAGGCCGATCAAGCGATTCGTGGAACTGTTACCCTTCCTCACGGAACCGGTAAGACCAAAAAAGTATTAGTACTCTGTACGCCCGACAAAGAGGCCGATGCAAAGAATGCCGGTGCCGATTATGTTGGATTGGAAGAGTTCGTTACCAAGATCGAAGGCGGTTGGGTCGATGTTGATGTGATCATCGCTACTCCCAGTGTAATGCCTAAGATCGGTAAACTCGGTAAAGTGCTTGGACCTCGTAACCTGATGCCTAATCCGAAGACCGGAACGGTAACTAACGATGTTGCCGCAGCTATCAACGATGTTAAGGGTGGAAAGATCGCCTTCAAGGTTGATAAGGTAGGTATCGTTCACGCCTCTATCGGTCGTGTCAGTTTTGCTCCGGAGAAGATCGCAGAGAATAGCCAGGAGTTGCTGAACGCTATTATCAAGGCCAAACCCTCTTCCTCTAAAGGTACCTACCTGAAAGGGATCAGTATGGCCTCGACAATGAGTCCGGGCATCGCAATCGATACCAAGGCCTTTGTCAACTAAGCCCGGTATCGGAAAATCCAATTAAAAAAGTCAAAACGCTAATACAATGACTAAAGAGCAAAAAAACGAAGTGATAGAGTTGCTGAAAGGCAAGTTCGCTCAGTATAACAACTTCTATGTAACTGACACGGAGTCGCTCACGGTGGAGCAGGTAGGTAAACTTCGTCGTGCTTGTTTTAATAAGCAGGTAGAGATGAAGGTGGCCAAAAATACGCTTATCAAAAAGGCGCTCGAATCACTGGACAGTGCAAAATATGCGGGCATGTACGATTCGTTGCATAAGGTAACGGCGTTACTGTTCTCAGAGAACCCCAAAGAGCCTGCACTGATCATCAGTTCTTTTCGTAAGGAAAGCAACGGTGAGAAACCCGTATTAAAGGCTGCCTTTATCAACGGAGATGTTTACAGTGGCGATAATCAATTGAAGGCGCTCACCCAGATCAAGACCAAGAACGAGTTGATCGGCGAGGTGATCGGGTTGTTGCAATCTCCTGCCAAGCGTGTGCTGGCGGCCTTATTGCATCATCACGAAAAGCAAGCCACGCCCGCTGCTGAGTAATGATCAATTTGACGCTGTTTTTCGAAAGACAGTAGTTTACGAACGATTTTAGTTGGTCACCATAGGTTGGCCAATCAAAATAAAAACCCAGGCCTGAGGGTGTTCCGAAAGGACAGAATAAAGGCAAATTTTTTTAAACCGCCGTTGGAGCTTCAATGCAGTGAAAACGGTAAAAATTTAAATCAAATGGCTGATGTAAAAGCACTTGCTGAGAGCCTGGTAGGCTTAACAGTAAAAGAAGTTCAAGAGCTCGCTGATGTGCTCAAGAACGAGTACGGAATTGAACCCGCAGCTGCTGCCGTAGTGGTAGCCGGTGGAGACGGTGGTGGCGCTGCTGCTGCCGAAGAGAAAACTGCCTTCAATGTCATTTTGAAGAGCGGTGGAGCTTCTAAGCTCAACGTAGTTAAAGTGGTTAAAGACCTGACTGGTCTGGGGCTGAAAGAAGCCAAAGACATGGTGGATGGTGCTCCCAAGACCGTTAAAGAAAATGTTTCTAAAGCAGAAGCTGAAGACATTGCAGCTAAGCTGAAAGAAGCTGGTGCAGAAGTTGAGATCGCGTAAGCGTTTTCGATTCTCACTATAAAAAAAGACCTTCCAAATGGAGGGTCTTTTTTATTTCGTTATCGCGGTCGGGCAAGGGATCATTTCTTTTAGCGTCCATTTTCTCTTGGCGTTATGGTTCCCGTTTCACTGTGCTGTCGAAAAGGATGTAAGGAAGTATTTTGGCAAGCGTAAGAGAGTCCAGGGTCCAGATATTTCTTAGGTCTTTTTCAGATCGGAATGGACCATTTGCCTCGCGGTATCGTATGATCGCTCTGGCTTTCTCCCAGCGCAAATACGGATGCTGTCGCAGCGAATCGAAAGAGATATGGTTTATATCGATCGTCCTGATCAGGGCATTGGAGCTGGTTAGCTGCAATAGGGGTTGGAGTAATGAAAAAAGTGAATCACTAATGCCGTATACCTCTCTCAGTTGTGCCTTTTCATAAAACCCGCCAAGCCTATCTCTGTACCGGATGATCCGCGAGGCGAGTACCGGACCAATTCCAGGAAGTTTTTCCAAATCGGCCGAATCGGCACTGTTTAAAAAGGTGGGGTTGTATGACCGGGCTTGCCGCCTGAACGGTACGAAATCGGGTTTTTGACCTGGAAAAATAATTTTTTTTGATGCAGGGTCTTGTGATCTGCTTGAGGCTTTATAGTAGGTTTTTTTGTAGCTTGATATTGGCCCTATATTATTGTAAGTAGTTGATTTTGATTTTTCTATGAGTGTGTCTGTTCCAAGCGAGTCAGTGCTGACCAAGGGTGGAGAGCTGCTTTTTTGTGGTAAGCTTACTAGTAAGTACAGAAGTAAGAGCAGACCCAAGAGGAGGGCCCCTAAACGGTCCTTTTGGCTGCTTAGCAGGGGGCCAGGTCGATTTTTACCGTAGGTAGGGTGGGGTCTCATCCAGGTAAGTATAACACCCTCCTTTAGGGGCCTTCAAGGCTTTGGCCCAAAAATTGGTAGGATTTTTGTGGGTGCAAATTTTGTGGGTGATTTTGAATTGTTTACCTTTGCCCTCCTTTATTTTGGCCAAATATATTTTCGACATTCCTGACCATGTGTAAGTAATTTATTTACAGTGACTTCTGTTTTTTTTAACTCGGAAGGCACCACGTGAAAGGTATGTCCTGAACGTTGAAAAAACCGGTTTACGCTATGTCTGCAGCAAAAACGAACGCAAGGATTGATTTTGGAAAGATCAAGCACCTTGCAGAAACACCAGATTTACTCGAAGTCCAGATTCAGTCGTTCAAAGAATTCTTCCAGCTCGAGACCACTCCCGATAAACGTAATATCGAGGGGTTGTTTCGCGTGTTCAAGGACAACTTTCCTATTACCGATACGCGAAATATTTTCGTATTGGAATTCTTGGATTATTTCATTGATCCGCCCCGCTACACCATTGAGGAATGTATGGAGCGCGGTCTTACCTATGCTGTTCCGCTAAAAGCAAAATTGCGTCTTAGCTGTAACGATGAGGAGCACGTAGACTTCCAAACAATCGTACAAGACGTTTTCTTGGGTAATATTCCTTACATGACTCCACGAGGCACCTTCGTGATCAATGGAGCCGAGCGTGTAGTCGTTTCACAGTTGCATCGTTCTCCTGGCGTTTTCTTTGGCCAATCGGTGCACCCCAACGGTACTAAGATCTATTCTGCCCGTGTAATCCCCTTCAAGGGAGCCTGGATGGAATTTGCTACCGATATTAACAACGTCATGTATGCGTACATCGACAGAAAGAAAAAATTCCCTGTAACCACTTTGCTTCGATCCATTGGGTACGAGACCGATAAGGATATCCTGGAGCTCTTCGGTATGGCCGATGAAGTAAAGACCGATAAGAAAACACTTTCTAAGTATGTTGGCAAGCGCTTGGCGGCCCGTGTACTTCGTACCTGGGTAGAGGATTTTGTGGATGAGGATACCGGAGAGGTGGTCTCTATTGAGCGTAACGAGATCGTCATGGAGCGCGATACCCTGCTTGATGAAGCCGCCATAGAAACGATCTCTTCACTAGAGGTGGCCAGTGTGTTCATACAGCGCGAAGATGTGGGAGGTGATTATGCTATCATCTACAACACGCTTAACAAGGATACTTCTAATAGCGAGCTCGAGGCTGTGCAGTTCATCTATCGTCAATTGCGCGGTGCAGATGCACCCGACAATGAGACGGCTCGTGGTATAATCGATAAATTATTTTTCAGTGATAAGCGTTATGATTTGGGTGAGGTAGGTCGCTACAAGATCAACCGTAAGCTCAATGTTAACCTGCCACTCGAGAAAAAGACGTTGACCAAGGATGATATTATTCTCATCATCAAATATCTGGTACGTCTTACCAACGGTAAGGCAGAGATCGATGATATCGATCACCTGAGCAACCGTCGTGTGCGTACCGTGGGCGAACAACTATATGCCCAGTTCGGAGTGGGGTTGGCTCGTATGGCTCGTACTATCAGAGAGCGTATGAACGTTCGCGATAACGAGGTCTTTACGCCTGTTGACCTGATCAATGCCCGTACGCTCTCTTCTGTTATCAATTCATTTTTCGGAACGTCTCAGCTCTCTCAATTCCTTGACCAGACCAATCCGCTTTCTGAGATTACGCACAAACGTCGTATCTCGGCCCTGGGCCCCGGCGGTCTGAGTCGCGAAAGAGCTGGTTTCGAAGTCCGCGACGTTCACTATTCTCACTATGGTCGTCTCTGTACTATCGAGACCCCAGAAGGACCCAATATCGGACTGATCTCTACACTCTGCGTACATGCCAAGATCAATGATATGGGCTTTATTGAAACGCCCTATCGTCGGGTAGCCGAAGGCAAGGTGAATATGAAGGAGTTGGTATTCCTGAGTGCGGAAGAAGAAGATAATGCCAAGATCGCACAGGCTAACACCAAGCTCGATGAAAAGGGTAATGTAAAAGAAGATAAAGTCGTTAGTCGCGAGACCGGTGATTTCCCGATCCTAGATAAGGGAGATGTGGAATTCATGGACGTAGCGCCCAATCAAATTGTGGGACTCAGTGCTTCACTGATCCCATTCTTGGAACATGACGATGCTAACCGCGCCTTGATGGGATCGAACATGCAACGTCAGGCCGTTCCGCTGCTGCGCCCCGATGTTCCCATTGTGGGAACGGGCTTCGAAGCGAAGGCTGCCCGTGATGCCCGTATCCAAATACATGCCGAGGGAAATGGAGTTGTTGAATTTGTGGATGCTAATGAAATTCATGTTCGTTACGAGCGCGATGCCAATGAGAAACTC
>JBIIHS010000092.1:0-6658 GCA_044235515.1 Chitinophagaceae bacterium
ATTTGATGTACGCGACCAACAACAAGTTGTCGAGGCCATCAACCAATTGCCAGTCGAATTTCAGGCCATTGACATTCTGGTCAATAATGCCGGGCTGGCTGCGGGACGAGATTATTTCGAAGAAGCCAGTCTCGACGATTGGAACCAGATGATCGATACAAACATTAAGGGGTTTTTATACGTAGCCCATGCCGTATCCAAAAAAATGGCTGCCCGAAAAAAAGGGCATATCATCAATATTGGATCCACTGCTGCCAAAGTAGTGTACGAGAAGGGAAACACCTATTGCGCTACCAAGTTTGCCGTTGATGCCCTTAGCCAAGGTATGCGAATCGATATGCTTCGTCATGGTATAAAGGTCACCACGATCAATCCGGGTGCCGCTGAAACGGAATTTTCGCTGGTACGATTTAAAGGAGATGCCGAAACCGCCGCAAAAGTATATGAGGGAATAAAAGCGCTCCAAGCCGAAGACGTAGCGAATGTGATCTATTATGCGGCCAGCCTGCCAGAGCACGTCTGTATCAATGAATTGACCGTAACCTGTTTGCAGCAAGCCGATTCGGTACACTTGATCAGAAAATAAATTACTGCGCCAGCGAGATTCGGACTTGTACACCCGCCCGGGTATTGGTCACCGGAAAGGCACTACTGATCTTAGGGATCGTCCGGTTTTGTTCAAAGTACAATCGCATACTCACCTTATTATTGAGCACATAGTCAATAGCGGGTGCAATTCGGATCACTTTCTGCCCACCGGTACCAAAGGCCGTACCCTGATCCAACTTACTATTGGCCGTAGCATCATCCCGCAAACTAAAGTCCATGCGCATGGTAACGTCATTATCAAGCTTGGTACCCTTTTTACCAAAGGGAATGTTCTTGATCAGCGGTAATCCCTTCTTTCTCCAATTAAGACCAAAGGTTACCTCCGTAGAACGATTTTCGGCCAGTTGATAATCGATCAGGGAAAGACTCAGCTGTCGACTTTTTCTGAATTCAAAGCGCGTCTGCAACTGATTAGTAAATGTCATATCGATCTCAATAAGAGGCTCGAAGGCTTCTTGTATAGTGATATTGGGCACCAAGAAATAAGGAACAAAATTTCCCGTCAGCGTATCTCGGAAAGAAGGGTAACCAATGCGAAGCGGATCGGTAAAGAGCAAGGCCGTATTGAAGCTGTTCATGCTGAGCGTACTCTTATATCCGTGGCGTAAAGAGAAATTACTGAATATCTTTTCCATTCCAGGTAAACGAGACAACCCATTATAGGTTATCGTCCAATTAGGTAAAGGCACTAACGACTTGAAAGGATTAGACCGCATGCTGGGGTTACTATTGCTGAATAACTTGATCGACCCAGGATCTTTGTTTGTATACGCCGCTAAAAAAGAAGGGATCACGACCTCTTGTGCAAAACGTCCATACCCCTTGGCATAGCCATCGGGGTCCACGCCGCCAGCCTGATAAGGATTGATGGTGGCCAGTCGGGTTGAAAGCGCTTTTCGATTGCCTTCGAACTGTTTAAAGGTGCCCGAAACCACATTGGGATCGAAGGGAGCAAATAAGGTTTGAAAAGAAATATAACTGATGCTGAAACTACCCAGGGCATAAGGATTAAGCCGCGCTAGCCCGGAAAAACCAGTTGTATCTTTATATAGTTCACTATACTGCTTGTCAAAGGTCTTGTCCAAACTCAGATCGATGGTAAGGTCTTTAAATGGACTTAATTGAGCCGTAATATTGAGACGCTGGTTAAAGCGCTGCTGTATCATGGCACTGACCAGTGAATCGCGCGAGAGTAATCCTTGCTGACCAAATCGATTGATCCAACTGGTATCGGGCTGATAACCGAATACGTAGCCGAAGCCAGGCTGAAAACTACGCAAGTTGATACCTAACAGGGACGTGCTATCCATGTATCCTGGCAAAATGGTGCCCATATCTTCGGTATACTGTATGGCAGTCCGCTTGACCATGGTTGCCAATTGAAGTCCTGTACGAGCCAACCGACTTAATTGCTCCTCGGAACGAGGCGCCTTCTCGACAGGCTCCTTGATTTTTTTGATCTTTCTTTTTCGGATCTTGACGACTTCGCCATTTTTATTTCGTATGGTGTCGTAGCGAAAGCGGAACGAGGCAGGGGCAAAAGCCGGGAGTGAATTATCCGTATTTCTTATATCGCGCCCATCCACATAGGTATTATCCTTATTGGACGGAGCGGCCACGCTATCAATCGGCTTTCCAAAATCGGCAGGAGGCCGTTTGGCTCCACGACCTTTTCTTACCGAAGCTCCAGGCTGAGTAGCACCGGCCTCTTTACCGGCAGAACGACTACGAGATCGCGATCCGCTACCTGTATTATTTACTAAGGCATTATTCAATTTTCTGATCAGTAACGATTTATTGTAGAGCTCTTCCCATTTCAATTCACCATTGAGGGTTCGCGTCTGCGAATTGGTAATTTTATTTCCCAAACTTCGGGCAAGCAAGGAAGAAGCAAGCCAATTGTACTTGCTATTATAACTAGCTCGCAGCGAGGTCCAATCCAGTAGCGGGATCTTGGTGGTAGGCACATTATAATTGATGGTTACATCTTGCTGATACTGTGTGTTACGTCCCCCCTTTAGTAAATTGGTTCGCACCGAATCTTTTTTGACAGGATTATCGATCCGACCAAAGGGCTCATCGACACGTGCATTATTGACCGCCGAAAAATCCATGGAAAGAGATCGGGTCAAATTCCATTGCAGAACATAAAAACGGTCAAACGTAAAATACTTATTGTAGGTCTCCGGGATCTTATAGGGGCCGCCTCCTACATTGCGAGGACGGGTAGCACCAAATTGTCTGAAGATATCGGCACGAAAAGATAATTGAGCAGGCAGATAATTGAAATTAAAATCCCGTATGAGTGTAAGCCACTTTGAATTGGAGCGAATCCACTTTTTAAAGGGCTCGACCGGTTTAGGCGTCGGCGTAAACCCATAGCCCAGTACTGTGCGCGTACGCGTAAGCTCATCTGACTCCAGCAGCGGATTATGCGAGCGTGTTTGGATATAGGAATACGTGACATCGAAATTACTGGCACTCCAGGGCTTAGCTTGCTTTCCTTCGCGCGGGGCTACTTTGACATTGGTCAGATTAAAGGTCTTAATGGTCGAAACGTCTTGCGCATCGGTACGAATGGAATCGCGCTTGCTTCGATCGGCATCACGCAGCTTGGCACGCAGATCAATATCAAGATCGTAGGGATCGTATTCCGGCGTGCTGCTACGATGGCTGATCCCTGCATAGAGCGGTATTTGCAACCCAAGTTTCTGTGGCAATAATTTACCGGCTTCGATCGTAAGAGAAGCATCGGCCGAATAGATATCCTCTCGACTTCTTTCATTTACTCGTTGCTCCAGTGTTCCAAAACCACGGCTACGGGCCGAACCCGACAACGAGAACGTACCCAGATCGGAGAGCTTTATATCGGTACGACCCAAGGCAGCCCACCCTCCTTTCTCGTCGAGCTGTTGCAATCGAAGTTCATTGAACCAAACCTCGGCGCAGAGTGCCTCTTGCAATGCATTTTCTACGCCCAGCATGATGCCCCTTACCTCACCCAGATTTGGATTTCCCATAATGGCATAGGTGCGGCCGTTGGGTAACGTTTCCCGGTAATAGCGCGAAGGAGCAATACCCGCTTTGTTACGCCGCACCTTCAAGTCCATCAGGTCTTGTAACGCAAGGTCCAGATTATTTTCCGCGGGCCAGATCTTAACGCTATCGCGCTCTCCAAACTCGGTGCGCTTGAGGGGTATCTTTACCTCGTAATAGTTACCGTTAAAGTCATTCCCAATTCGAACAACGGCATTCAAATCACCTGGCTGCAAGGGTTGTGCTCCCTGTACCGACTCGGCATGAATGAACATATCGAGTTTGCCATACTGGCGCAGGTCCATATTCAGTGTTTTAAACACGCCTCTTGCTTCGTACTGCGGTAACCCGCAAATTTGCATACTCAAGGCCTGCTCATTCAAGAACAATGCCACGTTATTATTACTCAGCTGCTGCTGCCTTTCAATGCCCGGTGGGATTCGGTATACGATGGGTTGTCGCTGATCATTTTCCTCAACGTTTACAGACAGCGTATTGAAAGCCACAAAATCGGGGATCGGTAAGTTGGTATACGCTCCTGTGGAATCGATACGATTCCTGAATTTTCTCCATTGATTCCTGATCAACTCCAACTTGCCAAAACGCATGACTACTGAATCGGAAAAACCGGTCACAAACATCCGGATGAATCGAATGGACTTGAAATCGGGGATATTTCCCACCTTTCTTTCGAATTGTTCTACCGGAATACGAAATAAATACCAACGCTCGGTCCTTGTCTGGCCATTGGCCAAGGTAACGGTCGGCGTACGCACATCGGTAATGTAATTGGAACCGGGTGCCATATTGGGGAGAATATCTACCCGATATTGAAAGTACTCTTCCGCCTCGTTCATCGTATTGTCTCGATTGAGCTCTTCGGCATCGGGGTATTGACTAAAGGCCGTTACAAATTGCGTGTTGTTATTCGATATGGGTGAATTGCCATGTGGATTATTGATGTCTTTATACCTTCTTAAGATCCCGGCATTTTGCTGATCGAATGAGGCATCTCGGTACGGTTTAAAATTATCACCCGAGGGATCGAGCAAGGCGCGTTGATAAATGGTCGATGCCGCACCGAAATTATTTTGCAATTGATTCAGATACGAATTGAATTTATTTTTTTCGCCTTCGTCGGTCAGCCCGTCAAAACCAACATCTTGAAAGACCCGATCGGTAGCTACATTACTAAAGGCATTGGTCACTTGCAGCGGGATAGCCGGTACACGCCCCCAGGCACCACTGCTATCTACCCGCGCGTTATTGGTAGGCGTTGGGAGTCCATTCTCATACTGTCTTCTGCCATCACGCAAGACATCTTCGGAAATATTCCCCAGATTAAAATACAATTGCCCTCCTGCCGGATTGGTAGCATTATTGATAAAGGGATCTTGTAGCCAAAATTCGATGAACTCTATATTGCCTGTTTCAAAATCGGTCTGATCGATATTGCGCATTAACCCACCCCAGGCATTACGCGGATTACGCAACGAGCCGGTCGCGTTGATCCGATTGGGATCGGTCTCAAAATTATAGGGGCCTCTTTCTTTAGGATAAAAAGCCAGGTCGAAGGTAGTGAGCAGCCCCTCTCCAAATTGGGTACTGCGTCGCGGAAAGATCTCTCGTTGCAATACTTGTCTTACCCGAGGGTCTGACAATTCATTGACATCACTGATGGGATTATTAGGGCTTCTTTTTTCTTGTAAGACTGGTTCAATATTGTACCAAGCTAGTTTTGCCCTGTTCCGTCCACTGCGCAGATCGTCATTCAGGGACGATTCGGCAAAGAGGCCATTTCCCTGAGGAACCGAGGCCAGTGTCCAGCTCAGCAAAGGAAAACGAAGATCGATGGCCGCCCTGGCCCCCTCGAAGTCATCGATATAAACCTGTCCGGAGCGTTGTGGCGTTCCATCATAATTGGCGCCATTGATCTGCGGAGCATGGCCAGGCTGTAGCAAGGCCGCTTCGGCATAGGCCGTAATGGAGGAAGGTGCTTTAGCTGAATAGAAAGGAAGTTTATCCAAGAATTTACTAAGTCGAGGCAAGTCATTGCGGTAATCGAGATCGAATCCATACATGGCATTACGAATGGGATCTTCCCCATACGATTGCTTGATAAAGAAAGGACGTTCTCCCAAGCGTACGATCGTACCCCCCAGACTCAAGCGCTTGTTGGCGAGGTAATCCAAACGCAGCCCCAAAAAATTCTTTTGCTGAAAGCCAAAAGCCTGATTATTCTCATAATTGATGTTGACGGGAACACCAGAGCTGATAATGGAAGGATTCACTACACGAAGTGTCCCCAGATCGTAATTGATCTCGTAGTCTACATTCTCCGTCAAGACCTGTCCGCCGGCCGTAACACTTACCGATCCCCTGGGAATATTGAATCCCAACTGGTATTCACTGCTGGCCCCCTGACCCGACATGGCGCCATTCATACCCCCCATTGCATTGTTGCCCGCTCCAAAACCGGCCGAACGAGAGCGACCCATTATTTTAAAGCGATTTAGATTAGCATAGGTTTGGGCGATCGCTTTGATAGTATCGTAGAGCGGATAATAAAGATATTTACTACGCGTGGCCGCATCAGGGTAGAGGTAATCGAGGTCGTGCCCGAAGGGCTCCAGCACCGGAAAGATGATACGACTCTGCGAGGAGATTACCGTAAAGCCCTCTATAAAGTCGAATACCCCATCGGGCTGGGGATCATTTTGATTATTGAGCCGATCGAGATTTACTTGTGAGATGATCGGCATTCCTTTGTAGGGATCTACTACCTCGGTGGGAGGCAAGTATCTTTTTTCACCCAGCGAGGGCTCTTCGTATAAGAGATCCAAACTAAAATCTTGTCGTTCGAGTTGACCAAAGCCCACGGAGTACACGTTCTTCATCATCAAATCCCAAATTGGCAGCATGGTTCGCTGCGAGGTCGCCTTTAGTAATTTCAAGAACAATACGCGTTGCAGGTTACCGGTGGTATCCGGTGGTACATCCTGCGAAAATTCAC
>JBIIHS010000005.1:0-20504 GCA_044235515.1 Chitinophagaceae bacterium
AAAAACGACGGGTACTAATGGCCAGCTCTGCCATAACGAGCAGTGGAATAAAGCCAATAAATATCAGCGGAGTAAGGGGTGATACGGGCCAGGCAGCCCATAGAAGACCACCACTAAGCAGCCCCAGCAGGATCGGATAGTAGGGTGATGTTTTCAAGGCAGACTAGATCTTATTTGCGGCTATAGTTTGGCGCCTCTTTGGTAATGTCGATATCGTGCGCATGGCTTTCGCTCATACCAGCATTGGTGATCTTAACAAAGGTCGCATTTTGTAAATCGGCGATCGTGCGTGCCCCACAGTAGCCCATGCCGGAACGTAAGCCTCCGGTATATTGATAAACGACCTCTTTCAATAGTCCTTTATAAGCGACTCGTCCCTCGATTCCCTCGGGGACATATTTTTTTACATCTTGCTCTCCATCTTGAAAATACCGATCGCTGCTGCCCGTGGCCATGGCGCCCAGGGAGCCCATTCCTCTGTAGGTTTTGAATTTTCGACCCTCGTAAATAATGGTTTCACCAGGGCTTTCTTCGGTACCGGCAAATACACTACCCATCATTACGCAGTTGGCTCCGGCGGCTAGCGCCTTTACCATATCGCCGGTGTAGCGAATACCTCCATCGGCAATTACAGGAATATTGCTCTTACGAAGGGCTTGCGCAGCTTCCATCACGGCCGTTAGTTGTGGCACGCCTGTTCCGGCTACGATGCGGGTGGTACAGATAGAACCCGGACCAATACCTACTTTGATAGCGTCGGCTCCTGCTGCAGCCAGTGCTTTTGCTCCGGCAGCGGTGCCGACATTGCCGGCAATTATATTAAGCTTTTTGAAATTCTTTTTTACTTGCTTAACAGCATCGATCACTCCTTTGCTATGACCATGGGCACTGTCCATGGCGATGATATCGACTCCGACGGCGGTTAGGGCAGCCACTCTGTCGAGCAGATCGCGGGTAATGCCAACACCGGCTCCAACTAGCAATCGGCCATAGGAATCTTTTACGGCATTGGGATTGCTTTTCAGTTTTAAGATATCACTGTACGTAAAAAGACCAGTCAATCGCCCTTGTTTATCGATAATGGGAAGTTTCTCTACTTTAGTTTTCTTAAAGAGTTGTTCTGCTTTTTTCAAGTCGGTGCCTTCGGGCGCCGTGTACAGATCTTTGCTGGTCATGATCTCGCTGACCTTTCGGGAAAGGTCATGCTCGAAACGAAGGTCTCGATTGGTCAAAATGCCAACGAGTTTTCGTTTGGCATCTACAATGGGGATTCCCCCGATTTTGTTCTCTTGCATCAAACGTAATGCATCTCCGATCGTGGCCGAGGCCAACAACGTAACAGGATCGATGATCATGCCGCTCTCGCTACGCTTTACTTTTCTTACCTGATCGGCTTGCTTTTCGATGGACATATTCTTATGAAGAATACCGAGACCGCCCTCTCGGGCCAGGGCAATAGCCAGGGACGCTTCCGTTACCGTATCCATCGCTGCCGATAGCAGGGGAATATTTAAGGTAATGTCCTTGGTTAATTTACTGCGTGTTGACACTTCACGGGGCAGCACTTCGCTGTATCCGGGCATCAGCAATACGTCGTCGAAGGTGAGTCCTTCGCCGAAGAAACGATCCATAAAAGCAGGGGAGAATTTTTTTGTCGCCATGTGCAAAGATAGGCCAGGCGCGGGTTTTGGCAAAATTCGTAATACAAAGTCCTGGTGATGAGGACTATCGGATCAGCATCACCGTGCCTTTTTTGAAGATGACTTGCCCGGAATCGCGATGCGTGTAGCTGAGCTTCCAAACATAGATGCCGGCGGGTTGAAGTTGTCCTTTGAGTTTTCCATCCCAGCGATCCATCCAATTTTTGGTTTGGAAAACAACCTGCCCCCAGCGATTGTAAACACTAAAAACATAGTTATCGGCCTTCAGCGCATTGTGGGGGCTGAACCAATCATTTAGCCCGTCATTATTGGGAGTAAAAGCGTTCGGTACTTCGATCAAACAGTGGTTGAGGACCTTTACCCATTTTTCTGTACTGTCACTACATCCTAATTGGGTATTCGTAGCCCGCAGTCGGATTCTGTACATGCGCTCACTATTGGTAAACGGAAACTGAAATGCCGGTGGATCCTTTTGTGTCGAGGAGGCCAGGGCATCAAATTGCCAACGCCATTGATCAGCCTGACCAAGCGAAGAGTTGACGAACTTTAATTTGTCCTCGGGGCAGATGATCGAATCACTGAGAGAAAAGATCGCCTTGACCTGGTTGTTCAAGACCAGTTGCTGTGAGACAGAGTCGGTACAGATCCCATTACTGACCTTTAGCGAAATAGTGTTCGAACTGTTGGCAGGAAAATTAAGTTGGTGAGTTGGGGTGTTGACCCGGATGGCATTATTGAAGATCCAATTATAGCTGTTTACTCCACCTGCTCCGTTGTGCGAAAATAGGTAGGTATTTTGCTGGCAGCCTAAGGTGGCGGAAAAATCAAAGCGAGCCGATACGGTATCCGCCACGGGAAAGTTCATATTCTGAGAGGGCAAGGGTTGGCCGCACTCATCTTGGATGATTACGGTGTCGGTGCCGGCGCGTAGTCGAAGCTGGTAGGTTCCGCCGATCTTGACCGGGGCTGAAAATTTTACTGTTACAAAATCTGTTTTTCCATTGATGCAATTTCCATTTGCAGAAGTAACCGTTACCGCGCTGGGGCCATTTACTGTAAAGTCGATGCCCCGCGGATCGATCGTAGAACAAAGGATTCGTTTGGGGAAATAAAGCTTTACTGAGTCGGGGGCGCAAGCAGTTCTTCCTATGGAGTCGGCAAAGATGGGTTGTGGGATAAAATAAGTGAAGGGAACTTTATCTCCTTGCGGGATGGCACGGGCGCAATCATCGAGCAGCGTGTTATTGTCTGTTCCGTTATTGATGACGAGCTCGTAATTTCCGTTGGTCAGCGGGGCCGCCAGCGTCAGGGTGATCTCATCTATGTCAAATCCAAAACTGCAAGAGTCAGGTTGGGCAGCGGTAACAGTCGTAACAGCGGGCACCAGGCTGAATTCGCTTCCACTAAGGGTAGTGCTATTGCAGCGAATATATTTATTCAGTTTCAGGGTGATCTTTCTGCCATCACAATCTGGCTTTGCGGTATTTAATTTCGGCAGCAGCGGATCCGTAATCACTCCAGTGCCACCGCCGAAAGAAAGTCGGTACCCAACCTGACTGGGAGAATAGTTGCTGACCAGTAAAATGTATTCATGGTCTACCTGTATGACCGGCATAGCTGAAAAGCGCGGTTCGTTTCCATTAGGCTGTGAACAACATTGTATAAAGGAGGCGCCGGTGGCCGAAGCACCCGTTGGGCCGGGGTTTCCGGCCCAGTTGCCTGTTACGATAATATTTCTATTGGTAAAGATCTCGTTGGGGTTGAGACCGGTAATGTCATAGAGTTGCCAATCATAGTCATCGTTGGCCGAAATGGGCGTAATGGTAAATCCGAGTGTGCCAGATTGATAACATTTAAAGCGATAATAGAAAGGATTCACGTCGCTATACTGACATTGATTCAGATTGCAGCCCGGTACGAATAAATTCGGCGCATTGGTGCAACTAGGTACGTTATTCTGCGTAAAGACCGCTGTACCACAAACGGGAAAGGCCGTCGCAGGGGTTTGACCTAATGTTGTGCAAGCTTGTGAGTAAGCGGCAAAAGGAGTCCAAAAAAGCAGCGCAAACAGCCAGTACGGAAGCGATCGGATCATGATGACGCTTTTGAATAATCGAACCCTTTACAAGGATTGATAACGGTTACCGGGTAAAGATACAATCAGTCCTGCTAATTCTAAGTTAATTAGCGCGGTTGCGAGGTGTTTAATTTCTTCCTTTAATGCGATTTTCAATTGATCGGTGCCGATCGCTGTTTCTTTTCCTATTAAGGCGAGTACGTCTTGCTCAAAGGGAGCAAGTACTTTTACTAGTTCCTCTTTTTGCGTTCTTTTTTTTACGTCTTTTTCAGCGGATGCAATTTTTTCCCAGCCAAGCCATGTTGCTATATCCTCGCCTGACTCAGCCAGCAGGGCCACTTGTTGTTTGATCAGTTGGTGGCAACCTCTACTCTTTGTATCGGAGACCCTGCCCGGCAAGGCAAACACATCACGTCCATAATCCGCAGCCAGTCTAGCAGTGATCAAACTGCCTCCTTTATTGCCACTTTCAATTACGATAGTTGCATCACTCATGCCCGCTACGATTCTATTTCTTCTGGGAAAAAGATAACTATCGCTCTTATGATCTGTCATGGATTCGGTCAGAAGACCGCCCTCGGCCTTTAGTAGTTGACGGGCCAAGGAGCGATTAAGGGCCGGGTATATGACATCTAGGCCCAATGGGAGAACAGCAAGGGTGGTTAAATCGTTTTGGAGTGCGGATTGATGGGCAACCGAATCGATACCCAGTGCTAGCCCGCTGACGATGGTAACACCATAGGGGGCTAGTTGTGCGATCATCTCCTCTGTTGCCTGCATGCCCTGCCGGGTACAATCTCTTGTTCCTACTACGGCGACGATCCGGTTACTATTGAGAGAGGGTCTTCCTTTGTAATATAACAAGACCGGCGCATCATGGCAAGTGAGTAGTCGAGTGGGATAGCCATTGTCCGTTATGAACAAGGGAGTAATATTATTTTTTTCTATAAAGCGCATTTCTTTTTCGACCCGCTCCCAATCTGCAAAATGAAGTAAAGACTCCACTGCGGATGCTGTAAGTACTTGTGCTTGCAGTAGTGTTGTTTTGTCGATCAGAAATAGCTCTTCGATGTCAAAGTGGGTCAGCAGGGATTTTGCCTGGACAGGGCCGAGCCCTCGCACCATGGTGAGGGCGATCTGCGAACGAAGTACCTCTTTCATGTTATTGGTTTTGCAAAAAATAACATGAAGCGTTTCAATCGGCTATAGTCCGGTAATTTTCATTTCGGTACGACGATTTTGTGCTCTTCCTTCGGCTGTGCTATTATCGGCTACCGGCTGGGTCATACCATATCCGGTGGAGCTAAGTCGAGCCGGATCGATCTTCTTGGCCAGCAAATAATCAACCACCGCTTTGGCACGGTGATCGCTCAACGCAAGATTATCGGCAGCTTTTCCCACATTATCGGTGTGCCCGCCGATCTCGATCTTGATGGTAGGATTTTCTTGCAACAGGGTAACTAGTTTATCCAACTCCGTTTGTGAGGTAGGATTTAACTCAAACCGGTTGGTCTCAAAGAAAATATTCTTTAGCACGATGGCCGCATTTTTTTCGATGGGTTGCAATACAATATTTTTTTGGGCTGCCGAATCTGCCACCCCATTCTTTAGAAAGTATTGGTCCGAATTGAACAGGTATCCCCGTTGGTTGACGGTAAAGGCATAATCTCTGCCGCTGGGCAAGGTCAGTAAATATTGTCCACTGCTGTCTGTCTTTACCTTGGTGATGATTTGACGAGTGCTCAGATCGGTCAACTCCAGTGTGGCCTCCACTCCTTTCCCTGTTTTTTTATCCGTCACCTTGCCTTGTACGTAGCGGGTAGGGTAGGGGCGATTCTTCTCTTTGAGTTCAAAACTGTAGAGGTCCAATAGGCCATAGCTGTCCTTTCGTTCTGCCGCATACAGAGCAGTCTTTCCATCGGCCGTAATAAAAAGGGTTCCCTCCCGATCGATGGTGTTGATCGGATATCCCAAGTTTGTCGGTTGACTCCAGCTGCCATCTCCCATCTTGCGAACAAAGAAAATATCATCATCTCCATAACCAGGCCAGTAAGAAGAGGTAAAATAGAGGGTTTGGTTATCGGCATGAATAAAGGGGCACTGCTCGTCGGAGGGGCTATTGACCGTAGGGCCCAGATTGACGGGGGCACTCCATGTTCCATTCTCTTGCATTTTACATACGTAGAGGTCGCTGCCTCCGTAGCCGCCTAAGCGCCGCGAAGCGAAATACAATTCTTGTTTATCGGGAGAAAGGCAGGGCTGCGATTCCCATTGATCGGAGTTTACATTAGGCCCCAAATTAATGGCTGCTGACCATCCCGCGGGGGTTCGGTACGAGATATATAGATCACAACCGCCGTAGCTGTCCGTTCGATAGCAACCCGTAAAGACCAACCATTCTCCATCTTGCGAGATCATCATGGCGCCTTCACTTTGGGGGGTGTTGAGCGATCCTTTGACTGCAGAGGATGTTTCCCAGTTTCCGGTCTTAGAACCGCTACTGGTAAAGAAATCTTCGTTGTATGTATCGACCCGACGCGTAAAAAAAAGTTGTTTGCCGTCGATGGTTTGTGAGGGAAGATACTCAGACATTTTTGAGTTGACCGTAGCGCCCAGGTTCTTTGGGGCAAAGACTGTCTTTTCGTTGGCTGCCGCGGCCAACTTTTCTTGCTGTACTGCAAATTCAAAGTTCTTTTTACGTAACAAAGCGGCTTCCAACGTTTTTCCCGTGGGTTTATATTGATCTATGTAACGATTGGTGTTCTCGAGTGCTTTGGTAAAATCTCCGGTGCCTGCCAGCGCAATGGCATATGAAAGTAAAAAGGGCTTAAAGTATTCGACATCGATAGAAAGCGCTCTTCTGTAACAAATAAGTCCATACGAGTAGTTCTTGCTTTCTGCTTGCAGTTTGGCCAGGGCAATCCAGGCATCGGCATAATTTTCATCGGCATCGGTGGCCTGTTGCAGCAGGTCGATCGCTTCTTTGTTATTGCCTGCAGAAGCCTTCTCGTATGCTTTTTCATAGAGCTGCGCGGCTTTTTTACTCACCTTTTCGGGACGATAACCTTGCGCGTTGGCAGTGGCCGAAAAAAAGAAAAGCAGCCAGCAGCCTACCAGTAGATTCACTCTCATGGAACATGAATGTATTTATGCACTTGCAGACTGAGCTGCCAGCGCGGGTCTGATTTTATCTTATCGACCAACAATTGCGTTACCTTATCGGCGCGATCCCACTCTGGTTGTAAGTAGAGTTTGCAGCTGGTCGATACTTGCGCGGCGTACTGATCGGCCCAATCCAGGTCGCTGGGGTGATACACTACCACTTTTAGTTCATTCGCCATTGGCAAACAAGCCGCAAGGGGCGCTTTGAACTTTTTGGGAGAAAGGCAGATCCAATCCCATTGCCCACTAAGCGGATGAGCACCAGATGTCTCAAGATGGCAACGCAGTCCTGCCTCGTGTAATAAGGTTGTGATCCGATCAAGCGAATGCATCAGGGGTTCTCCGCCTGTGATCACAACGATCTTTGCAGGGGTAGCCAAGACGGCCTCTACAAGCGTCTCGGGTTTTTGACGAGGGTGCTTTTGAGCATCCCAACTTTCTTTTACATCACACCAAACACAGCCAACATCACAGCCTCCCAGTCTTATAAAATAAGCAGCCTGGCCCTGATAGGCGCCCTCTCCCTGCAGCGTATAGAACTGCTCCATTACCGGCAACATAGTATCATCAGAAACGGATAGCATGTATGATTTATTTTCTGGAGCAGGCCAAGAATGTGTTTTTCATTAGGGCTGCGATGGTCATGGGGCCCACACCACCCGGAACTGGGGTGATCCAACTGCATTTTGGAGCGACGGTGTCATAGGCCACATCCCCCAATAATCTGAATCCGTTCTTGCGGGTAGCATCGTCGATCCTGGTGATGCCCACATCGATTACGATAGCACCTTCTTTGACCATATCGGCTTTTAGGAATAGCGGTTTGCCAAGTGCTGCCACGATCAGATCTGCTTGTTGACAGTGGGCGGCCAGCTCTTTAGTCTTAGAATGACATAGCGTAACGGTACAATTTCCAGGTTGCGCATTGCCGCTTAGCAATATACTCATAGGGCGACCGACAATATTGCTTCTTCCAATTACTACTGCATGTAGACCCGTTGTGTTGATGTTATAGTGCGCAAGCAATAACATGATGCCAAGAGGAGTGGCAGGTACAAAACCCTCTACGCCCAGCACCATCTTGCCCACATTGACTGGGTGAAAGCCATCCACGTCTTTGAGTGGATCTATGGCATCGATTACTTCTTGTTCGGAGATCTGTGCCGGCAAGGGGAGCTGAACCAAAATGCCATCCACATCAGGATCTTGATTAAGGCCTCTGATGGTTTCCAGCAATTTTTGTTGGGTAACGTTGTCTTCAAGACGTATGAGCGTAGAGATAAATCCGGTTTGCTCGCAGGCTTTCACTTTCGCTGCCACGTAAGTGGCACTGGCACCGTTATTACCTACGAGGATGGCCGCCAGGTGTGGAATTTTTTTTCCGGCAGCGGCTCTTTCAGCAACCTGTATTTTAAGGGCTGCTTTAACAGCTTCAGCGGCTATTTTTCCATCAAGTATGTTCATGGCGCAAAGGTAACTTCTATTATCTGCAAATTTTACCACCCTCAATTGTTTTTCTCCCTTGACCAGTATATAAGGGGTTGTTATAATTATCCCATGTGGTCTTTTGCATCTAAAAGGCGGTGGATACGATTTCTTGCAATAGCGCTGATCGTGTTATTCTTCTTGTTCAACCGCTGGGGCTATACACAGCCCTTACTTTACTCTGTGCAATTTTATAGGGCAATGGGATCTGTTGTGGCCTCCCCGGAAATTCATCCCTACGCGACAGCAGTTAACCCCGCTTTTATTGCGTCGGCCTCTTCCCTACAATGTGCAATAGGAGGAGAGCAGCGTTTTTTAGCCCCGGGCTGGATGGAGTTTAGCAGTACGTTGGTGGTGCCTGTTCAACATGGGGCTTTGGCGATCATGGTCGGGCAAGAGGGTTTGCCTTTTTCTTACGAGCAGCAAGTTGTTCTAACGCATGGACGAAAAATGGGTCAAGATTTTTCGTTTGGTGCCTCTCTTGGCATCCGTAGAACAAAAGCCAGTCATTTCCCGGCGACATTATTTCCTACGGGCGCAGCTGGGTTGGTATTCCAAATTAGCGAATCAGTCAGCACTTCTCTTTCCTTCCACTATTTTCCAATGGGTTCTTCCACTGGGTATAGCCAAAAGGACTTCTCGGTATTTCGTTGTTTGCTCGCTTACAGCGCCTCTGAAAAAATACAGTTGGTGGCTTCTGTCTCCAAGCAAAAGGCATGGCCCGCGGCCGGCACTTTTTCAATTCAGTACCAGCCGCATCGCCAACTGGGATTTACAGCTGGATTTTCAGGATCGCCCTCGCTTTTTTGGTTTGGATTGCAGTTGGCGCTAGATTCTCATTGGAGGCTGCAGCTGCATTCAGGATATTACCCGCTTGTGGGGGTAAGTAACGGAATGAATCTCTCCTATATGAACAAAGAAAAACAGTACTGACAGATGGGTATAAAGACACAAATTATATCCTTCTTTTTTATAAAGGCTGTCCTTTTTCCCTGCTGGAATTTACGATCGCAAGTTATTCCATTGCCGGTGGAGCCCTTGATCGAAAACAGTGCCGGGGCCGATCTGCCTGCTGCTTTGGATGAAGATCCTTTCGAAGATTGGACCCGCTTTCTAGAACATCCTTTGTTGCTTAACGAAGCTTCTAAAGACCAGCTGCAGCGATCGGGTTTATTGCCCGATATCCTGATCGATCGGTTGTTATTGCATCGTCAATTGTTTGGGCCGCTGCTACATCTAAACGAGCTACAGGCTATAGCAGGATTTAGTCCTGTGTTCATACGACAACTAAAACCCTATGTCAGGGTTGCGTCACCTGGCCTTAGTCCGCTTTCCGACTTAATGGGAAAGGGAATTATCAGCCACGATATAGTAGTGCGGGTAAGTGGTCTGGGTAGCAAGAGGATTAATAACAATGCCAACTGGATCGGAAAGGCGCAAGGAATTTTATTTTGGCATCGCCTTCAAAAAAATCGTTGGCAGGCGGGGTGGTTAGTAGAGAAAGATCCCGGGGAGGTCTTACTCCGCAAGAGGAATCCGCTTTCTGATCACAGTGGTTTTCATTTTTTTTACCAGGGAGAAGAGTTGATCAGGGCAGTAGCAATTGGCGACTTTACGGTCAATTTGGGGCAAGGGTTGGTACAATGGCAGTCCATGGCATTTGGCAAGTCTGCTGAAATGAGTTGGTTCAAGCGGCAAGGTGCGGTACTCAGGCCACATCGCTCTTCGGGCGAGGTCAATTTTCATAGGGGAGTAGCTACTACCCTGCAGTGGAGATCGCTTTCTTTTTCGTTTTTTATTTCTCGCCGTTCACTTTCCGGCAGGGCGCTGTATGATGCTGCCGGTCACAGGCAAGGGATTGGTTCGATCAGCACCAGCGGTTATCATCGAACCCCAAGTGAACGGAGCGGAAGAAACGCGCTGGTGCAGTCCACAACAGGTGGGCGACTTTCGCTGCGGTGGAAGTCATTAGAGTTGTCGCTGAATACGGTGGGATATCATTTTTCACTCCCTTTGATGCCAAGTGGAGAACCTAGGAACGTATTTGATGTGCGAGGCAAGAACTGGCTCAATGCCAGTGCTGATTTTTCCTTTACCCAAAGTAACGTACATGGTTTTGGAGAGGTGGCCCTTGATGCCAACAGAGCGTTGGCTTGGGTGTTTGGCCTGATTATAACGCCGGCACCAACGATCGATCTTTTTTTCTTGACGCGGCAAGTCTCTCTACGCTACCGGTCAATGTATGCTAATGCTTTTATGGAGTCTTCCTCCGTAGAGACTGAGAGGGGTGTTTTTGGGGGCCTTACGTTTCGACCGACACCTCAGATTCGGATAGAATCCTTTGCTGATCTTTATTTACACCCCTGGCTGCGTTACAGGCTGAACGCGCCAGCAGTAGGAAAGGATTATTTAGTGCAGCTTTTTTACCGTCCGCAAAAAAAGACGGAGTTGATGCTCCGGTTTAGGAAGGGGAGCAAGCAAGAAATCAACCTGATCAATACGGAGGATGAACCTATTTCTGCATTCCCTGGAGCAAGTAGAGTTAGTGGCAGAGGCCAGGTTTCTTATCTCTTTACTAAACGGTTCAGTTTGAGGGCCAGGGTGGAATGGCTTCGTATTAGCCCCTTTCCCACCTCTGAAAGCCCGCGCCCCGATAGACAAGAAGAGAGCGGATTTTTGTTCTATGCAGACCTGTCATGCAAGCGCATCTTGTTCGGGTTTGACGGATCGTTTCGGTGGCAGTTTTTTGACACAAAAAGCTATGAATCAAGAATTTATGCCATAACTCCATATTTAAGGCCCGGATTTGGGGTGGCGGCTTTTTACGGAGCCGGATCCAACTGCTGGATAAATCTTAGTAAGGCGTTGAAAAACAATGCTTTATTTAGTTTGCAGAGCCAATATTCCTTACAAAAGAAGTTAATTAAGGTACAAGACCTTAGACTGCAGTTACGCCTGAAATTCCATTAATTACGAGCCTGTTAAAAAATTTTCACCTTTTTAACAATGTGTTAAAAAAAGGTTTATCTTGCCAAAGCTATTCGGGACATTCCAATGTCTGAATAGTTTGTACCTGAATACCAAAATTTAGGGCAATTTCAATTGGCTTTCAAGGCTTTTAAATTTTTTAAAATTAACGTCAACATGAGAAAAATCGCATCACTGTTCACGATGTTAATGCTTACTGCTGTATTAGCATTTGGTCAGAACCGGACGATCACGGGTACCGTTGTCGATGAGAGCGGAGCCGCCGTTCCCGGCGCCACAGTTCAACTGAAAGGAACGCGTGAAGGAATCGCTGCCGACAACAGCGGAGTATTTCGCTTGCTTGCTAAAACCGGCGACGTGCTGGTGGTATCAGGTGTCGGACTCGAAACAACAGAGTACAAAGTGGGTTCAGACAACGCCATCAGAGTTCAGGTCAAAAGAAGCGTTGCCGCTTCTGCAGAAGTTGTAGTAACCAGCGGTTATGGCATCAGAAAGAACTTGCGCAACATTGCAACCAATGCCCAGGTAGTTACCTCAGAGCAGCTGAACGTAATACGTCAGACCAACCTGAATAACGCCCTTGCTGGTAAAGTCTCTGGTATACAAGTGAGAAGCCAGTCCTCAGCTAAACTGGGAAGTACTGGTAATATCCGTCTCCGTGGTGAGTCCGGATTTGGTGGTGGTCAAGGTATCCTCTACGTTGTTGACGGAACCATTCTCCCCAACCCTAATGACATCAACTTAGATGATATCGAAGACGTAACCGTTCTCCAGGGGCCAGCGGCTGCTGCTGTATTCGGTCCTCAGGGAGCCGGTGGTGCTATCGTTATGACGCTTAAAAGAGCTAAAAAAGGACAAAAAGGAATCGGTGTAGATGTGAACTTAGGTGTGCAAACTGACCATGTTTACGTTCTCCCCAATTACCAAAACTCATATGCCGGTGGAGCTAGTGGCGATTTGATTCGTTATAATTGGCAAGCTGGACATCCTGAATCATGGAAGCGTCTGGATGGCAAATACTATCATGATTATTCTGATGATGCCAGCTGGGGTCCCCGCATGGTAGGTCAAGAATATATTCCCTGGTATTCTTGGTACGATGGCCATCGTTATGCCGGTACTACGGCTAAGCTTGTGCCTCAGCCTAATAATGCACGGGACTTTTATAATACAGGTCTTATGCTCAATAATAGTGTGAGTATCTCTAAGGCCACCGATAATGCCAACATCAGAATGTCATTTGGTAATATCGATCAAAAAGGATTGATCCCTCAGTCTTCTCTTAAGAAGAACACTTTCAATATGATCGCTTCGGTTGATGTAACGCCTCGTTTGACCGCGGCCATCAACTTCAACTATGTTACCCAGATCGTAAAAGGCGAATTCGATGATGGTTATTCTAACCAAACTACCGGTTCTTTCAATCAGTGGTTCCATCGTAACCTCGACATGGGTATCATTAAAGAGTTAAAGGATCTTCGTACTCCTTCTGGTATCTGGGCCAGCTGGAATCACTTGAACCCTACTGCCTATGACCCCACTAATACCAGAAACTTCTATGCCGGTAACTACTGGTATAGCTTCTACAAGTGGTTCGATCTGGTTAAGCCCGTTACCAATACCGATCGTTATTTCGGAGATATCTCATTGGCTTATAAGATCAGTGAAAATCTTCGTGTAAAAGCGACGTATCGTAAGCAGCACAATAATGTGTGGAGCGAGACCATGTACTATTCTGACCTCAATGAGAGTGGAACCCAAACACAGGGTAACTGTCCTGAGTGTCGCGGATATTATGGAACTTCTACCTCCAACTCCAACCGTACCAACATGGAGTTGTTGATCAGCTATAACAAGCGAATCAAGGAATTCAACATTGGTGTCAATGCCGGTACGGATATCTTGCGTCAGCTTCAAAAAGGAAACAGCGCCGGTACTGTTAACGGCCTGAATGTTCCCAACTTATTTACCATCGGTAATTCAAAAGACCAGCCTAGTGTGGGTAATTCACGCAGTGATTATCGCTACAGTGCCCTTTACACCACTGGTAACGTATCATGGAGAAATTACCTGACCGCAGAATTCACCCTCCGTCAGGACTGGATGTCTGATCTTCCTCCTACTAAATCATTTATTCTCTCTAAATCAGCCGGACTCTCCTTTGTGTTCAGCGATCTGCTGAAGTGGCAGCCGCTTAGCTTTGGTAAGTTCAGAGCGTCAATGGGACAAGTACCAACCGGTATCGGTGTTTACCGTTATCCTGGTTTCGCCTACGGCGTAGGATCTGTTCAATGGAACGGAAACTTCCTGATGTCTACACCAGATCAATTGGTCGATCCCAATATCAGTGGTTCTGTAACGCAACAAAAAGAGATCGGACTCGATCTTCGTTTCCTGAAAAATCGTGTCGGACTTTCCGTTACGTACTGGACAGGGGATGACAGAAATTTCCCAACTACTATTCCAATCAATGGTACGAGTGGTTTCAGCAGTTTGCTGACCAATGCTGGTCTTATCACTAAGCGTGGTTATAATATCCAAGCTATGGGTCGCCCTGTTTGGGGTAAGAACCTGAAGTGGGAGGTTAACGCTACGTGGGGTATCTTGGCTGAAAACAAGGTGGTATCGATCGCTCCCGGTACTTCTCGAATTGCGATCGAAGGTATGTGGGGTTCTACCGGGCCTTACATGGTTCACCAAGAGGGTCGCGACTGGGGCCAGATCTTTGGAAATGGTATCAAGCGTATCAATGGTCAACCCGTTCTCGATGCCAACGGTTTTTATGTGAACGATCCTAATGTATTTTACGGAAGCGCCCTCCCCAAGCACACTGGAGGTTTCCAAACACAGCTCGAATACAAAGGCTTTGTGCTCAATGCCAATGCTGACTGGCAAATCGGTGGAAAGTTCTTCTCTCTGTCTAACATGTGGGGATCTTTCTCAGGTCTTACTGCCAGAACGGCTACCGTAAATGACAAGGGTAACCCTATCCGGGATGCTGTTGCTGACGGTGGCGGTGTGCACGTTTTTGGTGTAGATGCTAACGGTAACAAGACAGATAGATATGTAGATGCCCAGGAGTATTTCCACGGGCTCTACTATAACAGAACCTTTGATCCCTATGTATACGATCTGACCTTCGTTAAGTTGCGCGAAGTTTCTTTGGGTTATACCTTGCCGATCAAGAAGTGGGGAATCGATTGGGCACAACGTGCCGTTCTCTCCCTGGTGGCTCGTAACCCATTGTTGATCTACGCTAAAACAAATGACTTCGATCCTTCTGAGATCTCAAACATTAGTGGTGAGTCTGGAAATCTTCCCGGCACCCGAGGTCTTGGTGCTAACCTTAAGATCAGCTTCTAAACCGTATACAAGAACCTAACTTATAAATGAACAGTAATATGAGAAACTTCAGTATACAGCGGACCTTGGTTCTGCCTTTGGCACTAGGATTGTTTTTTACAAGTTGTAAAAGATATTCCTCTGACTTTGGGGACACTAACTTGAATCCCGCTGCCACCACTAGCCCCATTCTCCCTGCGCTGCTTACCAATGTGGAAGCCGGTTTGGGTGGATATGGTGCACAAACCCGTGGAGGTTTGTATTGCCAGTATTTTTCAGAAACTCAGTACACCGATGTGTCACTCTATTCTTTGCCTCAGCTTTCGTTTGAGGGGGAATATTCAGGGTCGCTTTACGATCTTCAGAACATCATCAATACGAACACCAGCAACAACATGACGCAGGCGGCTCGTATTTTAAAGGCGTACATTTTCAGTACGATCACTGATAGATGGGGTGATATTCCTTACTCTCAGGCCTTGACTGGAAATAAAACGCCTGCTTTCGACAAGCAAGAGGATGTTTACCGTGGCTGTATGAGAGAGCTTACCCAAGCGGTGGCAGCCTTTGATAACACGTCTGCGATCTCTGGCGATATTATTTACGGAGGCGATGTTGCCAAATGGAAAAGACTTGCCAACACGCTGCGTCTTCGCTTAGCCATTCAGGTATCTAAAAGATTCCCTGCAGGATCTGCCTGGGCCGGAACCGAGTTTCGTGCCGCGCTGGCTGATGCAGGTGGAACGATTACTTCTAATGCAGATAACTTTACAGTTGCCTACCCTGGCGGAAATTTCCGCTCTCCATGGTTTAGTCTTTATGACGGGCGTCGTGACTTTGGTCAAAGTGATGTTATGGTTGGGGTCATGAGTTCTTTAAGTGATGGGCGTCAAGTTGCTTTCGGAAGTTCTACACTTGGAGTTCCCTATGGCCGTGTGAGAGGATTTGTAGATCCTTGGTGCCAAGCCAATCCAAATTGGTCTCGCATTTTGAGCGAGTCCAATCGTCAGCAAAACGGTAGGGTTGCGCTTGTAACTGCAGCCGAAACTCACTTACTTCGTGCTGAGGCCGCCGATAGAGGTTGGACCACTGAGAATATGGGATCGCTTTATCAGGCTGGAATCGAGATTTCATTTCAGCAGTGGGGGCTTGCCGTTCCTGCGGGCAGCTACTTTACACAACCAAATGTTGCCTTGTCGAATCCTGCCGGCACCGGTGCCAATATTCGTAACATTGCCGTTCAACAGTACATTGCCGCATACCCTGATGGTTTACGTGGTTGGAACATCTGGAGAAGAACCGGATTCCCCACACTTACTCCTGCACAGGATGCTACCAACAGCTCAAGACAGATTCCCAGAAGGTATACCTATGGTCAAACTTCCTATGCCAGCAACACCGCTGCCGTAACGGCGGCTGCCGCAGCCATTGGAGGAGATACGCAGGATACCAAAATTTGGTGGGATCAATAACTAGCTAACAATAATTTTAAATAGTAACGTCATGAATACTAAAAACTCGATCTTCTTTCTGTTGGTTCTGAGCGTAGGCTTGTTTTCTTGTATCAAAAAGGAAGTGAATCCGCTGGGGGATGAGGGGAAGACTTTTGTTAAGATCCTTGAATCCAGAGAAAACCAGGTTTTCCTGAGCCCTTTCTCTGATATTAAGCCTATTTCACTTTTCAGCGTTCGCAGAGATGCTAACTCAGCTGAGAATCTTCAAAAATCTGTGCCACTAGTGTTGACGCGTGTGGATGGACTCGTCACCCGATATAATGCTGCCAATGGAACAAATTTTGCTCTGTTGCCTGATAGTTTATACACCTTGCATCCTTCTATCACTCGTGCCGGAAATATCCATTCTTCGACTTTTAATGCTGGAGATTTTGCCCGTGAATTTATTATCAACCTTAATGGGGGCAAGTGGGATCTAAGTAGAAAATATGCGTTAGGTTTTGCCTTGACTAGTGCTGGTGATCTTTCTAAATCCGCTGGTAAGGACTCTATTATTGTTTTGATATCTGTAAAAAATAAGTATGATGGCTTCTATCGAATGAAAGGAGCTCACAACCGTTCACCTTATCAGTTCCCTTATGATGTAGATATGGAAATGCACACCACAGGTGTAAATACCGTACGCTTCTTCTTTAATGCCGCTGGTTCTTATGGTCATCCTATTGGAACTGGAGTTGGTGCGGTTAGTTGGTATGGAGCTGCCATTTCTCCTGTAATGGAATTTAATACCACTACCGACATTGCAACGAATGTTTTCAATGCTGGTGGCGCCACTCCTATTTTAATGCACACTGGTGCCGGAGCCCCTGTCAGCCGATTTGATCCTGCGACCAAAACTATTTATGCTTATTTTTATTACTTTACGGGTCCTGGACAAGATTTTTCCAATCGTGGATGGAGTGATACACTAACCTATGTGCGCTCCAGATAACAATAATTATTAACATTCAAAGGAGCTGTATAACTTACAGCTCCTTTTTTTTCTGCTATAACTACCTCATCAAAGAAATGGATCAGCAACATTTACCTGAAAACAGTCAACTCAACATCGAGATCTCCGAAGAAGTCGCAGAAGGGGAGTACGCGAATCTCGCCATCATAACACACTCTCATGCGGAGTTCGTCATTGATTTTGTCAATGTGATGCCCGGCACCCCTAAAAGTCGTGTCAAGTCACGTATTATCCTAACGCCACAGCATGCAAAACGGTTGATGCGCGCCCTCACAGAGAATATTCAGAAATATGAGTCGGTCAATGGTCCTATCAAGGACCTGGAGGAGATTCAACTGCCTCTTAATTTTGGTGGTCCCACAGCGCAGGCCTGATTTGGGAGACGCAGCCAGAACCACGTATTGCCTTTTAGACGTTCAGATCAGCCCCTCATCCGCAAAGCTGTAATAACCTTGTTCACTGACGATCACATGGTCTAGCATGTGTATGTCCAAAAGCTGCGCAGCCTCTTTTAAGCGTTGTGTTAGCAGTTCGTCCGCCCGGCTGGGCTGTAAGTTACCGGAGGGATGATTGTGGCATACGATAATGCTAACGGCGTTTTGTTCCAATGCTTTTTTTAGGATGATGCGTGGGTCTGCAACCGTTCCAGTAATGCCCCCTTCGCTAACGATCTCAAAGTGATTGATCCTATTGGCACGGTTTAAATAAAGAACCCCAAAAACCTCTTGCTGCCGGTCTTGCAAACTGGTTTGTAAAAAACGGGCAATATCACTGCTTTTACTGACCTGTGTTTTTTGAAGAGGTGGTCCGGCATGCCGCCTTCTGCCGAGTTCAAGTGCAGCCATTACCTGAGCGGCACGAGCCTTGCCAATACCCTTGATCTTGGCCATTTGTAAAGGATGCATGCGGGCTAGTTCAGATAAATTATACTTGGCCAGCGTCAGTAGTTCATTTGCCAGCTCCGGGGCACTGCGTTGCCGATTACCGCATTGTAGCAAAATGGCTAATAATTCGGTATCGCTTAGTTGCTCACAGCCCCATCGGTATAGTTTTTCGCGGGGTCGGTCTTCAGGAGGGCATACTGGAATTTTCGCAGGTGAGCTCATCGTGTAAGTATAGTTTTTGGATATATCGATCGCAAGGGGATAGTGCAGAATTATTTCAAGAGGTCATCGGTATTGTCTGAGGGTATCAATATCTTCGCACCACTAGTTTATACTCTGCTATGCAACACGCTAAAATCTTTGCCGGCACCGGCTCTCAGCAGTTGGCCGAGCAAATCTGTAAACGCTATGGGACCCAATTGGGCAAGGTCAATATCCAGCGATTCAGTGATGGTGAAATCTGTCCGGTCTTTCTGGAAAGTGTGCGTGGAGATTATGTTTTTTTGGTCCAAAGTACCTATGCGCCCACCGACAACCTGATGGAGTTACTCCTGATGATCGATGCGGCCCGCAGGGCCTCGGCCTACAAGGTAATAGCAGTGCTCCCTTATTACGGGTATGCCCGGCAGGATAGAAAAGATAAGCCCCGCGTAGCTATTGGTAGTAAGCTGGTAGCCAATATGTTAGTGGCTGCAGGGGCCGATAGGGTCATTACGATGGACCTGCATGCCCCCCAGATTCAGGGTTATTTTGATATTCCGGTAGACCACTTGGACAGTCATGCGGTTTTTATCCCTTATATAGAGAGTTTAAAGCTGGAAAATCTTACCTTTGCGGCCCCCGATGTGGGAGCTACCAACCGGATTCGCGAGATTGCCAGTTATTTCAATGCAGAGATGGTGATCTGCGATAAACACCGGAAGCGGGCCAATGAAATTGCCAGCATGGTAGTCATCGGGGATGTTACGGACCGCGATGTGTTATTGATCGATGACATCTGTGATACGGGCGGAACGCTTGCTAAAAGTGCCGGGTTGCTCAAAGAAAAAGGAGCTCGTTCTGTGAGGGCCCTTATAACGCATCCGGTGCTCAGTGGTAAGGCCTACGAGAACATCGAAAACAGCGTGCTCGAAGAACTCGTGGTTTGTGACACGATCCCGGTAAAGGCCGTGAGTGGTAAGATCAAAGTGTTGTCAGTAGCTGATCTTTTTGCGGTGGCTATTCGAAACGCTTTTGAGAACAAGAGCATCACCAGTCTCTTTGTTCACTCGCAGCTCAAGAATAAGTGAATCATTAAAACAAAATAGCATGAACACAATTACAATCGAAGGACAACTGAGGACCGGATTTGGCAAAACAGCCACCCGTCAACTCCGCTCTCAGGGCATGGTACCTGGTGTAATTTACGGGGGTGCGCAGGAGATCAATTTTTATGCTCCTGCTGCGGCTTTCAAAAATTTAGTCTACACACCAAGTTTCCAGCTGGCCGAGGTAAAGCTCGACGGCAAAACCTACAAGACCATCCTCAAGGATCTGCAGTTTGACAAAGTGGACGATCAGCTTACCCACGTTGACCTGTTGGAACTGGTAGAGGATAAAAAAGTGATCGCTAACATCCCTCTCAAATTTGTGGGAGCCTCAAAAGGGGTAAAGGATGGAGGAAAGTTGGTCACCAAAATGAAAACACTCAAGGTGAAGACCTATCCTAAGCATTTGCGCGAGCAGATCGAGGTTAGTGTCGATAACCTGGAACTGAACGGCAATATCCGTGTAGAGGATGTCAAGATCGCTGAATATGAGGTGTTGAATTCTCCCCGTATTCCTATCGCCTCTGTAGTATTGACGCGTCAGCTGAAGCAAGAAGAGGCGGCGGCTCCTGCGGCTGGTGCAGCTCCTGCTGCCGGTGCGGCGTCGGCTCCTGCAGCTCCTGCGGCGGCGGCAAAAAAATAACTTCAACTACTCCGTTGACAGTAAAACCCGCATCCAACCATGCGGGTTTTTTATGGAGGATACCCGATATTTGAACTCCGTATCATCATGAAAATACTTCTGGTCGGATTGGGCAATGTGGGCGATGAATACGCACACACCAGGCATAATATCGGATTCGATGTTGTAAATGCTTTTGTGCAGCGACATCAAGGTTCTTTTCGGGTAGATCGCCTGGCCTATGTGGCCGATGTAAAATGGAAGGGTAAGCAGTTCATTTGTATCTGTCCCACCACCTACATGAACCTGAGTGGCCGGGCGGTGAAATACTGGATGGATAAAGAAAAAGTAGAACCCTCCTCTGTATTGGTAGTAGTGGACGACCTGGCCATCCCCTTGGATAAGATCCGTATAAAGCCCTCTGGCAGTGATGCAGGCCACAATGGGTTAAAGAGTATACAGGAATCGCTGGGCACGACGCAATATCCAAAGATTCGTTTCGGGATAGGA
>JBIIHS010000093.1:0-6594 GCA_044235515.1 Chitinophagaceae bacterium
ACCGGTTTGCACACCGATTATCATAAGCCCAGCGATGATGCTGATCGCATTAACTTCAAGGGGATGGTAACCATACTTCGCCACATTGAGCAAGTGATCGGTCAATCCGATAAGACGGGTCGGTTGGTTTTTTTGAAAACGCGCGAAACACAAACCACTACGTCGGCCCGCTTTAGTGTTTCTATGGGCATTATGCCTGATTATACCTATAGCGGAACAGGAGTAAGAGCCGATGGCATCAGCGAAGGCCGTCCTGCTCAAAAGGCCGGGATTCGCGCCGGCGATATTGTTTTGCAAATAGGCGATTACAAGATCGGCTCAATGGAGAGTTATATGCAAACGCTTGGAAAATTCAAGAAAGGTGATCGTGTAAAAGTGGTGTATCAGCGCGGCTCCGAACAGATGGTGGCCGATATTCAGTTCTAACGACTATAAGTTGTATCTTGTATAGACCAACCTATGGCAGAACGGGTCAACAAGCTGGTCCTCGATAATTCGCTGATAACAGAAGCCTTTTTTGAGGGAACACGTCTCTTAGGCATCGTTGCACCTATACGGGGGTATCAGTTTTGCTGGCACCTGAATCATACCATCGGCCTCGACTTTCGTATCAATGAATTGGAGATCAAACGCATTTATAAAAAACGCGAATATTTTTTTTCGGTCTATGAGTTTCGCGAGCCCACCGGTTCTTTAGAGCACTACATTTATAACAATAAGTTCGACGGCGAATTCTTACTTCCTGAGTTCAAGCACCTGGATTTTTTATGGTTAATGAAAGAAGACGAGGTGAGTGACGCCTCTATGCAGACAACGATCCAAACCATACGACAGATTCCAGCCGTACAACTGGTGGCTGAACTTTCTACCGATCAAATTCGCAATAAGGAGAATCTGGTTTTTTAGCGAAATTATCGTCCAGGATAAATGATCAAGGTTTTTTCTACCGCCTCCACTACTTGACCGATCGGTTCCGTATGAGCTTCATAGCCCCGAACGTTTAATAATTTTTGCACCTCCACGAGAGCATCGGGTGCTACACTGATCAGCAATCCTCCATTGGTTTGCGGATCGGGCAGTAGTGTAAAAGCCTCCATCACATTCACTCCTTTTTCAAATCGTACCTTATCTTGATAAGCACTCCAATTACGAGTAGTAGCATCTGGAAAAACGCGTTGTACGATCAACTCTTGTACGCGGGGCAATATAGGTAACTGGTCGTAGTAAATGGCCGCACTGGCATGGCTTCCCTTTACCATTTCGATAAGATGCCCCATAATGCCAAAGCCTGTGATGTCCGTAATGGCATGGACCCCCTTGATGCTTCCGAGTTCAGTTCCGATTTGATTGAGAGAACAAAGGGCATCGAATAAAACGGTTTGATGCTTCGTGTCGAGTAGCCCTTTTTTTTCGGCACTCGCCAGCACACCCGTGCCCAGCGGTTTGGTAAGCAGTAGCCAATCGCCCACTTGTGCCGTATTATTTCGTTTTAGATTTTCGATCGGAACAATCCCGGTAACCGCCAACCCAAAGAGTGGTTCGGGATTATCGATGCTGTGTCCCCCCGCCAGGGGAATACCCGCTTCTTGACAAATGGTTCTACCTCCTTCGATCACTTGTTGAGCCATGGCGTTGGGCAATTTATCTATGGGCCAACCTAAAATAGCGATCGCCACCAGTGGCTTTCCTCCCATGGCATAGATGTCGCTGATGGCATTGGCCGCTGCGATCTTACCAAAGGTGAATGCATCGTTGACCAGGGGAGAGAAAAAATCGGTACTTGAGATCAGTGCGGTGCCATTACCCAAGTCGTAGACTGCGGCATCGTCATTGGTCTCGTGGCCCACCAACAAGGCCGCCTGCTGTGGCCGTTGGACTGTGGAGTGTAAAATCTCTTCGAGCACTCGCGGGGCGATCTTACAACTGCAGCCGCCGCCTTTGGAAAATTCAGTAAGAAGTGGTGTGGTCATGGGGTAGTTTTACAGATTTGCGCCCAACAATTATAATACAAACATCTCTTGAAGGACGGATTTTATCACCAGGACCTCTTTTGCCGTTAAGCACTTGTAGGCCTTGATCAATCTTCTTCTGTCCACTGTTCTAATTTGGTCAAGTGCGATACCCCCATTTCTTTTATTATGCCTGACAGGAACTCGCGTGGGGTAATTTTTTATCACACTAGTCATAGGGGCAATAATGACCGTCTGTAAAAAATCGTTCATTTCGTTTGGTGAAATGACCACACATGGTCGGGTTTTTCTTATTTCACGACCAATAGTTGGATCAAGATTTACCAAAACAATCTGGTATTGCCTTATTTCCATTCCTCTAGTTCTTCATCCTTAAAAGTATCTGGAATAAGTAGAGTATCATCACCGTTTTTTCGCATTTCCTGAAAGCTCTTTTCCCAACCTTCACGGGGTTTTTTCCTTGGCTTTAGTATAATATACTCTTTTTCAAAAACAAGCTCTAAGGATCCTTGAAACTTGTATTTCTCGATGATGGTTTTAGGAAGACGTATACCCTTTGAGTTTCCAATTTGGATCAACGAAATTTCCATAAGTTGAATTGTAATTACAAAGTTATTACAATTAATTGAACTTCCCAAAGTGAAAAATGATGAATAGGTCAGTAAGGGCTTTTTAGTCGGTCTGTCACAATATGTACTTCTTGCCTCGCATATTGAAGGGGATGGACAAGCGCCTGTACTCTTTCACTTTTCTGCCATACTTGGTGGAAGGGGTAAATTCCAAAAGCATTACCAATCGAATTGCTTCCTTATCTGCTGCCGTACCCAGACTCTTTATTATTTTTACTTGTCCGGGCCGCCCGGCCGTATCGATGGCGAAGAATAGCTCTACATATCCTCGCCGTCCATTCTTTGGCCAATTTATGTTTTTAGATAAAAAATCGGAAAGCTGTTTATCACCCCCATATTTAAATATTGCAGGGGTTTCTACTATGCCTCCGATGAAATTATTTTCATCTTTATTCTGCTCTTGGTAGGCAGATAAAGTATCGCCGGCCCCGGTTTGACCAAAGACAGATTTATTTATTGTTCCAAGGCCCAAGGCAATAAAAATGCTCGCCACAAGACGGCCAAATTGGAATGTCTTTCTTTTTTTCAGCATTTGATCTGTTGAGAAAATGCCACACAAAGATTCGTTTTCTTCCAGCTGTCTTGTCAACTCGGCTAAGGTTTTCTGCCTAAAGTCGACGACAGTTTTATTACAAGTTGGGCAATGCAAACCCTCCGCACAAGGCCTCATTTTAGAAAGCTTTTCGTTGCAGGAAAAGGATAATTTGATTTTTTCTATACGGCCGTCCATGGGTTAAAAGTAGTTAATAACAGAACGATATATTTTGAAAGCAACTGAAGGTGTTAATATTTTTTTCTGCTCATTTTGTACTTAGGATAATATACAATTTTGCGGCCATTTCGGTCTAACCAAAGCGACTTTCCCTCCAAAGAACTACCTCCATCAACTAATTCAAGAATGAATGTTGCTACCCCATACTCGGAATGCGAATTGATATAACATATAAATGTTACATAGTTATTAATGACTTTTCCATCAAGTTTATACTTTGAGTTTACTGCCCCTCCTTCATGCTTAAACACATTTTTAACACTATAATCACCAGACAACCTGAATCCACTTTGTTTAATATTAAACTCTTCGTGAAAAGTAGTTTCTTTACTCTCTGCCTGTGCTTCCCATTCACCAGCTATTTTTATGCCTTGCCAAGTAAATGTTTTATAGAAGAGGAAAGTCGCCCACTTCCAAATCGTAGTACATATTGGATCAATTATTCTAGAAACTACGTTACCAAAAACTGAATCAATCATTTCACGAAACATAGATACAGATCAAATGTTTTTAATTGTAGAAAAGGAAGACAAGTTTCTAAAAAAGAAAGCTTTGTTATTCCGCTTGGCTTCTGCTGTTTCAAGTGTGACTCAAAACCGCTTTCCAATTGTAAATAATAGCTGAGAAATAGTATCTCCTTGTGTGTCAAACTGGAAGCTTGCTAATATGCCTAGGCAAATTCTGTTCTTTAATGTATAACTATATGATAGTTGACTGCTTCCACCTACCGCCAGTGTCTTTTGTGGACTTGTGTTTTCGAAAACAATAACTGGATATGGTAGCCCTGTTATAGGCTCGTACAAAATATTTACTATATCCCAATAGGATGAAGATTGGTATCTTATGACACTGCCTAGACGAAAAACAAGGTTACCTGTATTTGAGCTAAAAACACTAAAGCCAAGATGAGATGTTCCTTGGAAACCTGCAATCGTATAACGGACTGAGCCATCCCTCTGTTGACCTTGGGGGTATTCATAAAGTATACCAAACGATCCATCATTAATTGTCCCTCCTAATGAAACAGACCAACTAAGCCTCTTCTTGAATTTTTTATTATACTCTGTTAAAAATCCGAGCCCTTTTGTATCCCCGGTACCATTAAAATTTGTCCCAAGAGCAAACTGAAGTTGTTGTTTTTGGGCGATACATTGTGTGAATAAGAAAAAAACCGCAAGAAGTGAAAAATGAAACTTCATAAATATTTATTTGAGTAGGATTTTTAATAAAATCAACGGGTATTAAATTTCACGATAACCTTCTTTTATTAATTTCTTCTTTTAATTTTTACTCCACCTAAATCATATTCTTGGTTTATGTTATCAGAAAACTGAATAATCGTTAGCCCAAGGTCATCATCTCTGTCTTTCGCTGGCGATGTAATAGTAGTTGTATGAGTAATTCCAAATGCGTCCCTCCATGATACTGAGCTAGAAATAGCATTACTTGTTCCACCATCTTCTTCAATCCATTTTTCAGTTGTCCAATCTCCAATATTAGAAATATTCCAGTTAAACAAAAAGGTGCCAAAATCTTTAAATACTCCATCGAAGTTTTGCCTACGCCACTTGCCATAAGGTTTGTCATGAACCGAACCTCCTCCTCCAGCACCTTTAAAAACTATGCAACGAAATTCAACTTTACCTGCCACCCAAGGTTCTACTAAGGACCAGTCAGTAACCTTGATTATGCCTCCATATTCGGCACCACCATTAACCCTTCCATATGTCAATATAGCAGTATCTTCTACTGCAGCAACCATATTCTCTGGTGAGCAATTTTCTTCTTCACCCACCACCCAAACATCATGTTCCCAGGCAAAAGTCTCGTTTATAGTCTGGTAAAAAGTTAAAACGCCATTGCTTTCAACTATATATCCAGGACTTGTTTGCGTTGGATTGTCATATTCTGTGGCGATTACAGCAATGGGTTCTTCGTAAGCCTCTGTTCTTGACTGATTTCTATTTTGGGTTGCTTTCTCAGGGTGTTTTTCAATTGAGGGAATAAATATGGTTACGTCATTACGTTTGGTTTCAGTTATCGCCTTTTCCAAGTATGAAAGCTTTGTAACGGTAGCAGAATCCCAATATTTATGAGTTGCGTTAAGGGTTATAAGCTCTTTTAACTTAATATAGTAATCGCCATATTTCTGTTTGTTACATTCTGAATAGGCGATTGTTCTGAAATTATCGTTAGTTTTTGCCGTAGAAATGATTACAAATGCGATGTCCTTGTATTTTTTTGTAACATCTATCATTGCAAAATCTTGACTTTCGCCAGTGTTGCTTTTCTTACATGCAACAAAAGAAATTGTTGCTAATGAACAGAATAAAACTAGTGTTTTCATTGTTAAGGGGTTTTGTATGGTACTAAAAAGGGCGGCACTGTTTTCTTAGCGAAGTCAAAAGCTATATAATTTTCCCCCGTACTAAAGCACGAAAAAGCGTTTGTGGAAAAAGACAAGCTAAAACCACGTAGATCTACTTGTGAGAAATACGCAAAATTGATTTTTGCAGATGAAAATGTAGTTAAAGGCTAGCCTTTCAACACCAGCCGTAGATTCTCCGCACCTGTCTTCGACGATTCGATCTTGGTTAATTGCTGTTCTAGTGCGGTGCGATTTTGCAACGACTTAGCATAGAGTTTGTCGTAGTAGCGAAGTAAGATTTCAAAGGCTGCACGAATATTGTTTTCAGCTAGCAAATCGGCAACTTGTTGCGCTTGCAGGTGTCCCAGCTTTTTGGTGATGCGAATGGTTGCATCGGTCAAGGCCGTCTTATCGAGCGCTCCATACTCTTCCACGATATGCGATAGTCTTTCTTCGAAGGGGATCTCTAAAAAATAAACGGGAGCCTGTCGCATGGTGGTCCAAAAAGGGCCAGGCAGATTAACTTGTCCGATCCGTTGTGACTCATCTTCGATCCAAATGAGTGGCCAGCGCCGACCTGACTCGCTTACGGCCGAAACTGGCTCTTCAGGAACAGCAACCGTTGCGTATAACGAGCGTAAAGTATCGGCCAAATTATTTTCGAACTGTTCTTGTCCGGGTTGTTTCGGTAACCCAATACTTCCAAAGGCGGATCCTTTGTGTGAGGCGATCTTTTCTAGATCGATTACGAGTTCTCCTGCCTTAGTGAGTGCTTGCAACAATTCTGTTTTTCCGGAGCCGGTGTATCCGCCGATCACTCGCAACGAATGGGGTTTGCTCAACTCGTCTAATACC
>JBIIHS010000094.1:0-6592 GCA_044235515.1 Chitinophagaceae bacterium
CCCGCTATTACCCCAAAAACAGTATTGAGCGGGTGTACATCGCCTATCCGTCGCAGTAAGGTAAATCGCATCACATTATCGACCGTGCCAATGACCCCAAAGCCAAAGACGGCCATAGCGATGGCCTGTCCGTATTGACCACCAGCCAGAAAGATCAAGATCAGGGGAACATAGGCCATGGCCGCTCCGATTACCGGGATCATTCCGGCAATACAGGTAACGCCAAACCAGAAAAAGGGCTCGGGTACGCCAATGATCAAATATCCGATCAGTCCGACCACCCCTTGTGAAAAGGCCACGATCGGGATACCGACCGCATTAGCCACCACCATGGTATGAACTTCTTTTTCTAACAAACCGGTACTCTCGTCTTGAAAAGGTGAGTAGTCAAGTAATAGCTTTTCAAAAGCCTGACCGTTCGTAAATAAGAAATAGAGAATAAAATAAGCAAAGAATGTAGTAGAGACCGTGTTAAAAGTAGCCCCCAGTATCTGCGGAAGCAAACCGGTCAGCCAGTTCCCCAACTTATTGATATTCTCATCACTTAATAAAGAGACCGAATACCGCTGCTCGATCTCGGTGGCCAGCTGTTGCAAGGAGTTCACCAGATCGCCCGAATGTTGTAAGGCGTAGGCAACTTTACCTGATAACATTTGTACCAACAGATATACCGGAAACAAGATAGCGATCAGCGAGGCAACCATCAGCAACAGGGCCGCCAGTCCTTTTTTCCATTTTCTTTTTTCAGTCAATACTTTATACGGCTTGCGAAGTAAAATATATAGAGTGAGGGCACCGAGCAGGGCCGGAAAGAATGAATACAACTGATAAAAAAGGACTACGACCAGAAATAAGATCAGTACAATCAAAAAGACCTGACGCAACCGGTTTTTATCTATCGCTTGATTCATATTGACTAAAAATAAAACAAATTATACAGCCTGCAATCGCGCGGCGGCGGCAGTCAAGGTCTCGTGCTTTTTAGCAAAACAAAAGCGAAGCACCTTGTGATCGGTGCCATCAGCATAAAAGGCCGAGACCGGAATAGGCGTTACACCGGCTTCGCGAGTCAGTCGCATGGCAAATTCTTTATCGCCCTCTTGGGTAATACGATCATAGGTGGCCAATATAAAATAACTGCCATAGCTGGGCAAGAGGTCAAAGCGAGTCGGCTTCATGAGCGCTATAAAGGCATCACGACGTTCTTGCATGGAGCTCCCTAAGGTCAAATACGCCTCTCGGTGTTGCAAAAAAGATGCCAGGGCCACTTGCATAGGCGCATGACAACTAAAACAATTAAATTGATGGACCTGTCTGAAGGCCGTCATCAGGGAAGGAGGCGCAACTACATACCCTAGTTTCCAGCCGGTGCAATTGTACACTTTCCCAAAAGAGAAACAAACAAAGCTACGTTCCAGCAGATCGGGATAGCGCAGGATGGAGCAATGTGTACGGCCATCGAAAATTAGATGCTCGTATACCTCGTCGCTGATAATAATAATATCGGTGCCGTCGACCAGGTCCCGAAGCGAGGCAATGTCTTGCTCGGACAATACAGCACCGGTAGGATTATGGGGCGTATTGATCAAGATCGCTCTTGTCTTTGGCGTACAACTTTCTTTGACCCGTTGCCAATCAATATGATAATGAGGATGCACGAGCGGGATGCGGATTGCCTTGGCCCCATTTAATTCAATACCCGGAATATAACTGTCATAAGCCGGCTCGAAAACGATCACTTCGTCGCCGGGTTGCAAAATAGTTGTAAAGGTGTTGTACAACGCATAGGTGCCGCCGGGTGTGATCGTTATATCCGTAACCGGATTGACACTTGATTGATAGAGATAGGCGATCTTATCAGCGATCGCTTCACGCAGCGGTAACCAGCCCGCCATAGGAGCATACTGATTATGTTGCTCTCTCATTGCCTGACAGACCTTCTCGATCAAGGTCTCACTCATTGGAAAATCAGGAAAGCCTTGGCCCAAATTGATGGCCTTGTGCTCAAGCGCAAGGGCGCTCATGGTCGTAAAGACCGAGGTGCCAACCTTTGGTAATTTAGAGATCAATTTCATAGATATTGTTCGCCCATATTCCGCTTTACCTCGGCGACATATTCTTTGATCTGCTGCTCCTTTTCTTTCTTGCAGATCAGTAAAGCATCGGGCGTATCTACAATAATATAGTCGCGTAGCCCTTGTAATAAGACCAGCTTGTGATCGGGGACATGCACCATACAATTATTAGCATCGACCACCATTACTTGTTTACCGACCACGGCGTTCCCGAAATAATCCTTTTCCATATTGTCCCAGGCGCTGTTCCAAGTACCCAGATCGCTCCAGCCAAACTCCGCCGGAATAACATAAACATTATTGGCCTTTTCCATCACGCCTACGTCAATAGAGGTATTAGTGCACAAAGGGTAGATCTTTTCAATTGCTTTCTTTTCTCCCACCGTATTAAAGTGAGCCCGCTCAGCAGCGAAGATCTCGAATACCTCAGCGAGATGTGTTTCGAGCGCAGTCAAAATACTAGAGACTCGCCAAGTAAAAATGCCTGCATTCCACAAGAAGTCGCCACTGGCAATAAAGGCACGGGCAATTTCTTCGCTCGGCTTTTCGGTGAAGGTCTTTACTTTGAAAACATCGGGCTGCTCCGATATCATTTCGTGTTGAATATACCCGTAACCGGTATTCGGATGAGAGGGTTTGATGCCGATCGTTACCAGGGCCTGACTCTTCTCTACGAAGTCCAGGGCTGTTTGGGCCGTAGAGACAAATTGCGTGGTCTCTGTTACCAGGTGATCGGCCGGAGCAGCGATCATGACCGCATCGGGATTGATAGCTTGTAACTTAAAGGCTATGTACGCAATGCAGGCCGCCGTGTTTTTGCGTGAGGGCTCTGCCACAATATTTTCGGTCGGCAACTCCGGTAATTGCTCTTTGACAATGGGGACATACTCTTCGGAGGTAACCACAAATATGTTGTCTATGGGCACCACCTTGCTGTAGCGATCAAGACTTTGTTGGATCAGGGTGCGACCCATTCCCAATATATCCAGAAATTGTTTGGGAAAACGACTGCGACTCATCGGCCAGAAACGACTGCCGATACCGCCAGCCATGATCGCAACATAGTGATTCGAATTCATTAGATAAGATTAGATGAGGCCTTCGCGCATCAGATCGTGAATATGCAAAACGCCACAATAATTTTTGTCTTTGGCCACCACCAATTGTGAAATATGATGCTGGGCCAATATGTCGAGGGCTACGGCCGCTAACTCATCGGGATGGATCGTGCGGGGAGATCCCGTCATGATATCTGATGCCGTTAACGAATCGATAGGCGTTCCTTTTTCAAGCATTCTTCTGAGATCGCCATCGGTGATGATACCCAATACCTGCTCCGATTCATTGACCACTACCGTTACACCCAATCGTCCGGAGGTCATCGATACGATCACCTCGCGAATAGTTTGAGAACCCTTGATCGTTGGCTTCGCATTGCGAGCAGATAGATCGCTTACGCGCAAGTATAATTTTTTTCCCAGGGCGCCTCCGGGATGATAGCGCGCAAAGTCTTCGGAGTTGAATCCTTTTATTTCCATCAAACAGACAGCCAAGGCGTCTCCCATTACCAATTGAGCCGTTGTGCTGCTCGTTGGTGCCAGGTTATTAGGGCATGCCTCCGCTTCGACCGTTGTATCGAGTACATAGGTAGCGCCCTTGGCAAGTGAAGAGTTCGTATTACCGACAATAGCGATCAATGGATTTCCAAAATTGCGGATGAGTGGAAGCAATACCCTGATCTCGGGGCTCTCGCCACTTTTACTAATCACGATCACGACATCCTCGGGTCTGATCATGCCAAGATCACCATGTGTCGCATCGGCCGCATGCATAAATAAAGATGGAGTACCCGTAGAGTTAAAGGTGGCCACGATCTTTTGTGCGATGACCGCACTCTTTCCAATACCACTGACCACCACCCTTCCTTTGCAATCGGCAATGATCTGAACGGCCTTTTCAAAATCGCTGTTGATGGAACGACGAAGTGCCTGGATAGAACGGGCCTCGAGCTCGATGGTCTGAAGGGCAATTTTATTAACCGAATCGTTCATGAAGAAAAGGCCTTACCCAAAGCTAACAACTGTTAGTTTAAAAGGAGGACGGATCAAATTTACTTTATTTATACAGATCGATTACTGATGGTTGACACCGATCTAAATTGATATCATAACTAAATGATAATCAATGCATTTTATTCTTTTCAGTTTTTTTGCCATAAAAAGTTAAACAAGCGGGGCTTCCCGTTGTTTTACTCTTGCTGCTCCTCGCTTAAAAAGAGTACCTTAAGGCAACCAATGGGAACCATCGCAAAGAAGAAAAAACCTGTCCCTTCCGCTTCAAAACGGTTCGACTTACACCAGGCGCTCAAGCAATATTTTGGGTTTAGCTCCTTTAAAGGCACGCAGGAGAAAGCAATAGAAAGTCTACTCGCCGGCCATGACACCTTTGTGATCATGCCCACCGGGGGAGGAAAAAGTCTATGCTACCAGTTGCCCGCCTTGGTCAGTGAAGGAGTCGCCATTATCGTATCGCCCCTTATTGCCCTGATGAAAAACCAGGTCGATCTGATCAGAGGGTTCAGCAGCAGCGACGATATTGCACATTTTCTCAATTCTACCTTAAGTAAAAAAGAGATCCGCGAAGTACAAGATGATCTTTTGAGCGGAAAGACCAAGATGTTATACGTGGCGCCTGAGACACTTACCAAACAAGAGAACCTTTCATTTTTTGCGGACCTGACGATTTCGTTTTTTGCGGTAGATGAAGCCCACTGTATATCAGAGTGGGGACACGATTTTAGACCGGAGTATCGCCGTCTTCGGGAAATGATGGTACAGATCAATCCCAATGTACCCATGATCGCCCTTACTGCTACAGCCACGCCAAAGGTGCAAAGTGATATAGTAAAGAATTTGGATCTGCGGACCCCAACGATTTTACTGTCTTCTTTTAACCGAACCAATCTTTATTACGAGGTACTCCCCAAGATCAAAAAAGCACAGACCGAAGAAAATATCGTCCGCTTTATCAAAGGGATGAAGAAAAAAAGTGGGATCATCTATACGCTCAATCGAAAGACCACCGAAGAGCTAGCCGATATTTTAATGGCCAATGGGATCAAGGCCGTAGCCTATCATGCCGGACTCGATGCTAAAGTCAGGGCCGAGCGACAAGACCAATTCTTAGGAGAGGACGTACAAGTAATTTGTGCCACCATTGCCTTTGGAATGGGTATCGACAAGCCCGATATCCGTTTTGTAATACATTATAATATTCCCAAGAGTATAGAGAATTATTACCAAGAGACAGGGCGGGCCGGACGAGACGGACTCGAAGGAAAATGCATTTTATATTACTCACATAAAGACGTTTCTAAGCTCGAACATCTGATGCGCGATAAGCCACTAAGCGAAAGGGAAGTAGGCGCACAATTGATCAATGAGACCGTGGCCTTTGCCGAAACCGGTGTTTGCCGGCGCAAGGTGCTGATGAATTACTTTGGAGAATGGTACGAAAAAGAAAATTGCGGAGCCTGCGATAATTGTAAACATCCCAAGGAGAGAATCGAAGCTAAAGAACAAGCCCTGTTGGCCCTGCAAGCCATAGAGGAATTGGATGAGCAATTTGCTACCGACTATGTAGTACAGATCATCACGGGGAAGTTGACTCCGCAGATCACCATGTTCCGGCACGAAGGCTTGAAAGCCTTTGCCAGCGGAAATGATAAAGAACCTTTTTTCTGGCAATCATTGATCCGGCAATTGATACTGGAGGGCTTACTGGCAAAAGACATAGAGGAATATGGCGTTTTAAAGATCACCAAAAAGGGAGCCCAATTTGTAAAAAAACCTAAGTCTTTCCCCATCACGCTAAATACATTATTTGAGGATACCGATGCAGCGGAAGATTGGGAAGTAGCGGAAGATGCAGAAACCGTAACAGTAGATGAAGAACTGCTCAAACAACTTGTAGAGCTACGCGGCCAAGAAGCAAAGAAAAGAGGACTTCCTCCATTTGTTATCTTTTTAGAAAATTCGCTCCAGGATATGGCTACCATGTATCCTGTTACACTCGAAGGACTCGAGAAATGCCAGGGGGTCAGTAAAGGAAAGGCTATCAAATATGGTAAACCCTTTGTCGAACTGATCGCAGCCTATGTAGAAGAGCACGATATCGAGCGGCCCGACGACTTTGTCATGAAGAGCGTAGTGAACAAAAGTGGTGATAAAGTATATATCATCAAGAACACCGACAAAAAAGTACCTCTCGAAACGCTGGCGAAAAATAAAGGTTGGCGAATGGATGAAATGCTCGAGGAGATCGAGACCATCGCTGCCAGTGGTACCCGACTCAACCTCGATTATGCCATCGATGAGATGATCGACCACAGTGAGCAAGAAGAAATCATGGACTATTTTAAAAACTGTGAAACCTCTTCGCTGCAAGTAGCCCAAGAAGAATTGTCGGAATATAACTTTACCTGGGAGCAGCTCAAGATCATGCGCATCAAATTCTTG
>JBIIHS010000095.1:0-6579 GCA_044235515.1 Chitinophagaceae bacterium
CGCGAGACCGAACATCCCCATCTTGAACACATCAATCGTTTACATCGCATAGATCAACATGCGTTTTTATGGATGGACCGGTTTACCATCCGCAATCTCGAATTGGTAACCGGCAACCAAGGAGACAATCCCACCCTGCTTTCGGTATTGGACAATACCGTTACCCCCATGGGAGCCCGTCTACTCAGCCGATGGTTATTGTTTCCATTGATCGATATCCGGTCTATCGAAGAGCGGACAAAATGGGTCTTTGCGCTTATCAATGATCGGCCCATACGGGAGGCAATCATCACTGCCTGTAGCGAATGCGGAGATCTGGAGCGATTAGCGGCTCGTATTGCCCTCAGAAAAGTTTCCCCGCGTGAACTTAAGCAACTGGCCAGCGGTCTTGATGCCGTTAGCCGCATTTTGCAAATAGCCAAGACCTCGCCTTCCGGAGACTGGCACGAGCTGATCGATCAGATCAACGACTGCAATACGCTTAAAGCCCGTATCAATAAAACCCTGCAAGAAACGCCGCCGGTACAAGTACAAAAAGGGGGCTGTATTGCCGCTGGCATTAGCAACGAGCTTGACGAACTCCGACAAATAGCCTTGCATGGAAAAGAATATTTGCAATCGCTCTTAAAACAACAGACAGAGAGAACAGGCATCAGTTCTTTGAAGATCGGTTTTACCAATGTATTTGGCTATTACCTCGAGGTAACGCATGCACACAAAGAAAAAGTACCCGCTGATTGGATCAGAAAACAAACGCTAACGCAAGCGGAACGCTATATTACCCCCGAGCTTAAAGAATACGAAGAAAAGATCATCGGAGCAGAAGAGAAGATCTTACAACTGGAAATCACGCTCTTTAACGAACTGGTCCTTTCGCTCTTGCCCGATGTTATCACCCTGCAACAGACCGCGGCCCAGATCGCACGACTAGATTGTATTTGTTGCTTTGCCGAAAACAGCGTCCGAAACAACTATCATCCGGCCAAGGTGACCAAGGGCACTGCCTACCGGGTCGTCAAGGGTCGTCATCCCGTTATTGAGCGATCGTTGCCGCCCGGACAAAGCTATATTGACAACGACCTCTTGCTCGATAAAGGATCACAGCAACTCATCATTTTGACCGGACCCAATATGAGCGGAAAATCGGCCTTGCTGAGGCAAACGGCTCTGATCACGATCATGGCCCATATGGGGCACCCTGTTCCAGCCACAGAAGCAGAGATCCCCCTTACTGACAAGATCTTTACGCGCGTGGGGGCCTCCGATAACCTGGCAGCCGGTGAATCAACTTTTATGGTCGAGATGAACGAAACCGCTTCCATTATAAATAACCTGAGTCCACAAAGCCTGGTACTATTGGACGAGATCGGTAGGGGCACTTCTACCTACGATGGCATCTCCATTGCCTGGAGTATTGCCGAATTCTTACATAATTGTCCCGAACAGCCGCTTACCGTCTTTGCCACCCACTACCATGAGCTAAATGAACTGGAAGCGCAACTAGCTCGTGTAAAAAACTTTCATATAACGCACCGGGAGTCTGGCAACAAGATCATATTCTTGCGCAAACTGGCCCCCGGAGGAACCACCCATAGCTTTGGTATTCACGTGGCCAAGATGGCCGGTATGCCCGCATCCTTGACCCAGCGCGCGGAGGCCTTGTTGCGGCTGCTCGAAAAAGGGCGAGATGCCGATGCCCTCGCAAGGGCGATTTCGGACAATGAGGGCAGCCCACCCCAGGTACAACTCTCGATCTTTGATGCCCATACCGAGACCTTTCAAGCCATTCGGACCCTGTTGGGAGAGACCGATCTGAACCAACTAACCCCCCTGCAGGCCCTGGTCAAATTGCAGGAAATCAAGGATAAACTCAGCTAAGAGGCCCTTTGGTTTCGAAAAGAGCAGTTTTTTCGTACAATCCAAAATTTCCATACTTTTACCAAAATTTTTCAGGATGAAACTGCTTAAACCGACTGCTTATTTCTTATTGATCGCGGTACTGTCCCTCACCCTTGCCTCTTGCGATCGGGATGCCGACCTATATGTTAGAAAAGAGTACAGAAAAGATGATGTACCTCTTACCGGTGCACTCAATTTTCCTCCTTCTACCTCTCCTGCACTCGGCAAAATGAACATACATTACAACACCACGACCAAACTGTTGACCTACACGATCAGCTGGTCGGGTCTTACCGGTGCGGTAACGGGTGCCTCCATACATGGTATGGCCCCTACCGGTTTTGCTGCAAACCCTGTACAAAACTTTATTACTTCCTCTAATTTATCGTCTATCACCCGTTGTGCCACGGTATCGACCACTAGTTGCGGTTCTGTCAGCGGCAGACTTTTTGCAGATGGCGTCGTAGTAACAGAAGAAAATATTCTCAACGGCGTTTATTATGTAAGCATTCGTACGGCTGCCAACCCGATGGGAGAGATCAGAGCCCAGATCAAATTCTAATCGATAGCTCAAAAAATAGTAAACCCTGCTCCTAAAAAGCAGGGTTTTTTGTGCAGCGTCATTTCACTGTGGCAATGGTACCTAATGGGAATGGAACCAAACCGGCCTTTGGTCATCAAAATGGCCATGATAATTGATGAATAATTCCTCTCCTATGGCAATGGCACGAACAGTGCGAATGGATATCTGCAGGGCATCAAAATCCATCTCATACTCGCAATTGCTGGGACAAGCATGATTGTATATCGGTACATAGCCGAGCGCCATGCAGCATTGCCGATGCGCTGGATCCCACTCAAAAATATAATCGTGCAATAGGGTCTGATCCAATAAGACACGATCCGCTGCATCCAAGACAATTACCGGTGAACATTCTATAAGTTGACCGGGCTCCAGTTCCTGACGGGTAAAGACTCCTCGACCTCGCGATGGACTTTGGGCAATAAACAACGAAGGCAATAGCATAACAAATGGTACTACGAAGTACGCATATTCCTTTGTACTTTTGATGCATGTCCGCAGAGGAAATAAAAGCGTTACTGGCCTCGCAATTCGAGGAGCTGCTCCAATCCGGAGATCCGGTGGCCCTTCGCGATTTTTTGGACGACCAAAACATCAGTGAAGTGGCCGAGCTGGTCGATGTTTATCCCGATGAGGATATCACGATCATTACCGCCATGTCGATGCATCGGGCCGCCAGTGTTTTTAAGATCTTGGACCTCTCCTCTCAAAAAAGTATCATCCACAAATTACCGGCCTCGGTAACTGCCTCCTTGCTCAACGAACTACCTGCCGACGACCGGACCGACTTTTTGGAGGAACTGCCCAGCAATGTAGTGCGTGAGCTCATCAAATTACTTGATCCCGAAGAGCGTAAGATCACCCTCTCCCTACTGGGCTACCCCGAAAACAGTATCGGTCGTCTAATGACACCTGACTATGTATATGTCTATGCTGCCGATACGATCGAACAAGTCTTCGCCACGATCCGTAAATATGGAAAAGATAGCGAGACCATCAACGTCATTTATGTAATCAACGAAAAAGGTGAATTAATAGATGATATTCGAATCAGTGATATCATCCTCAGTGATCCTAACAAGAGAGTAGAGGAACTCATTGACGGACGCGTGATCGCTCTTCATCCCGAAGACGACCAGGAAACAGCCGCAGAGATTTTTAAAATGAATAACCGGGTAGCCTTACCCGTGGTCAGCCAGAGCAATAAACTACTCGGGATTGTGACCATCGACGATATCTTGTGGGTAACCAGTGAAGAATTCAGCGAAGACATGCAAAAAATGGGAGGTACTGCCGTTCTCGAAGAACCCTATTTGGATATCCCCCTGCTAAAACTCTATAAAAAAAGGATCATCTGGTTATTGATCCTGTTCGTGGGAGAAACCTTTACCATTGCGGCCATGTCCGGCTTTCAGCAAACCCTGGAACATGTCTTGGTATTGTCCACTTTTATTCCTCTTATTATATCCAGCGGTGGTAATAGCGGATCGCAGGCAGCCACGCTGATCATCCAGGCGCTAGCCCTGGGCGAGATCACCATTCATGACTGGTGGCGCATTGCCAGAAGAGAGATCAAGTCAGGATTTTTTATGGGACTTACGCTCGGGTTACTTGGCTATATGATCGTGATGGCCGGGCATTTTTTCTTGGGACTTTTTGGACCCCATTATGCGATTGTGGGCCTGGCCATTGGAACAGCCCTTACCGGCGTAGTGCTTTGGGGAACCATGATGGGATCTATGTTACCTCTTTTTCTCAAGCGAATGGGAGCCGACCCAGCCACTTCGTCTACCCCCTTTATTGCAACGCTGGTTGATGTTACAGGACTGCTGATCTATTTTGGAACGGCCTACTTAATGTTGAAGGACCTACTGTTCTGATTCAGAACGAGATAAGTGTTACTATTTAGTCTTTATTTTAATGCGGTTTTCTGCCGTTTTGCTGAATAGTTTAGCAGAATAAGATAGATTTGCCGCACTAAATCTAAAACATGTGCGGAATCGTAGGGTACACAGGTATACGAGATGCCTATCCCATTGTAATAAAAGGCCTAAAGCGATTAGAATACCGAGGCTACGACAGCACGGGGGTTGCCCTGATGAGCGATACCCTAAGGGTCTATAAAAAAATGGGTAAAGTAGCCTCCTTAGAGGAGATTACCCTTGGAAAAGAGTTGGGAGGAAACACGGGCATCGGACATACTCGCTGGGCAACCCATGGCGAACCCAGTGATCGCAATGCACATCCGCATCTCTCTGCCAGCGGTAAGTTGGCCATGATACACAATGGCATCATTGAGAACTACGGTCAACTCAAGCAAGAATTAATTAACAAAGGCTACCAACTCAAAAGCGATACCGACACAGAGGTATTATTGAACTTTATAGAGGAGATCAAGAACAATAACGCCTGTTCATTGGAAGAAGCCATCCGAATTGCCCTCAAAAGAGTTACCGGTGCCTATGTGATCTTACTCATCGATAGTGAAATGCCCGATACGATCATCGCAGCACGTAAAGGTAGTCCGCTGGTGATTGGCATTGGAAAAGGAGAACACTTTTTAGGCTCCGACGCCTCTCCGATGCTAGAGTACACCAAAGAAGTAGTGTACGTAAATGACTACGAACTGGCCATTGTAAAACCCCAGGAATTGATCTTGAAGAATCTGGGTAACGAACGCCTGACTCCCTACGTGCAAAAATTGGACATTGAATTAGCCGCCATTGAGAAAGGAGGATACGAACACTTTATGCTCAAAGAAATATTTGAGCAGCCAAAGACCATCTTTGATTGTTTGCGCGGAAGGTTGCACGCCGATACCGGAACCATTACACTCAGCGGCATCGAGCAATATAGCGAAGCCTTGCAAAAGGCCAACCGCATCGTAATGATCGCTTGTGGAACCAGTTGGCATGCCGGCTTAACGGCAGAGTACATATTTGAGGAATGCTGCCGGTTGAATGTCGAAGTAGAATATGCCTCTGAGTTTCGCTATCGCAATCCGGTGATCCACCCCGGTGATATCATCCTGGCCATTTCGCAAAGTGGAGAAACAGCCGATACCCTGGTGGCCATCGAAAATGCCAAAGCAAAAGGAGCCATCATATTGGGTGTGGTCAATGTAGTGGGCTCTTCGATAGCCAGAATGAGCCATGCGGGCGCCTACACCCATGCCGGGCCCGAGATCGGGGTAGCCTCCACCAAAGCCTTTACCGCACAATTAGCGGTACTTACGATGATCGCCTTCAAGATCGGACAACTCAGAAATACGATCAGTCAAGAAAGACTCTCCGCATTACTGCACGAACTGGAAGCGATCCCCGCTAAAGTCGAAAAGATCCTTTCGAATGTGGAGCCAATAAAGAAGATAGCCAAGCAATACGCACAGGCCCGGGATTTTCTCTATCTCGGAAGAGGCTATAATTTTCCCGTGGCCCTCGAGGGCGCCCTTAAGCTAAAGGAGATCTCCTATATCCATGCTGAGGGATATCCCGCAGCCGAAATGAAACACGGACCTATTGCCCTGGTAGATGAACAACTCCCTGTTGTGGTCGTGGCCACCAGAGATTCATACCACGAAAAGGTGCTAAGCAACATGCAAGAGATAAAGGCCAGAAAAGGCCGTGTCATTGGAATAATAACTGAAGAGGATACAGCAGCCTTGGAATTATGTGAGGCCGCACTACGTGTACCCGAAGCCGATGAAATGCTGGCTCCCATGCTCAATGTGATTCCCTTGCAACTACTCGCCTACTACATTGGGGTCGAAAAAGGTTGTGATGTAGATAAACCACGCAACCTTGCCAAATCCGTAACCGTAGAATAGCCATTACTATCCATTTACAGACGTATCCCTCAAAACCAGCCCTATGAATAGTATTAACAAGCAACCGGTTTCTTCACTAGGGTTTGGTTTTATCGAAAAGCCGTACCTCCCCAAGGGAAAAGACGAATACTATTTACGCGACCGGCAACATCGCAGCACGAAGACCTACCGCAAACTCAATGCAAAAGAGATACAGATCCTTCAAAAGAACGATAACAGTGCCGATGATTGGAACAATGTAGAGGTAACCGATGCCTTTGATGCCCGTCTA
>JBIIHS010000096.1:0-6551 GCA_044235515.1 Chitinophagaceae bacterium
AGAATGAATTAATCATTTTAAATATCATCGCTTCCAACAAATGGAAACGCCCCATCTACTTTACCTCTCCGTACGGTGAGCTTGGTTTTGGACCTTTCTTGCGCAAAGAAGGGCTGGCCTACCGATTGGTCCCCGTAAAACCCGCCTATTCTCAAATGAACTGGGTAACCGATCAGGCCATGCGCTCGAACGGACTGGGAGGCACTCCTATCCGTGATAATAATTTGGCTGTGATTTACACGAATCTGATGGAGAAGTATCGTTTTGGTGGAGCCTCCATCAACGGAATGTACTTTGATGAAGAAAATCGCAGACATATGCTCAACATCAGAGAGATCTATGCCGAGGCTGCAGGTAATTTGGCTGATGCCGGTAAAATGACGGAGGCCAAGGCCCTGATGGGAAAGATAGAAAAAGAGATCCCAGCTACTGCTCTCCCCTACGCGATGGTAAGCCGTTACAATAGCCATAACCAGACCGCACTGATCTATCTGGAGGCTTGCTATAAGGCCGGAATGAAAGAACTGGCCGCTCAGGTCGGAACGGCCATCAAAACTGATCTGGAGCAACAAGAAAAATACTATAAGTACATCAGCGCAAAAAGACCAAAAGCCTACCCACAGTTTCAAGGTGCTGAGGAGCCGATCAACGAACGACTCCTGTTAGTACTAGCCGAAATAGAGACCAAATACAAATAAAATGGATTTAACCTTTAACCAAAACGAAGACCATCTACGCAGCTTATTGAGCTTGTGTGAGCAGCGAGCGGCGCAGATTCGCTTGGGAGGAGGTAAAAAAGCCATCGAAAAACAAAAGGCGAAAGGCAAAAAAACAGCCAGAGAAAGAATTGAATATCTCGTAGACAAGGATAGTTCCTTTATTGAGTTGGGTTTATTTGCCGGATATGAACTTTACCAAGACCAAGGTGGATGTCCTGCTGGCGGTACTGTTGCCGGGATAGGATATATCAGTGGCCGACAAGCGATCATCGTAGCCAACGATCAAACGGTTAAGGCGGGTGCTTGGTTCCCCATAACCGGAAAAAAAAATCTGCGCCTACAAGAAATAGCCATCGAGAATCGATTACCGATTATATACCTAGTGGATAGCGCGGGGGTGTATTTGCCCATGCAAGATCAGATCTTCGCCGATAAAGAACATTTCGGAAGAGTGTTCCGCAACAATGCCAAGATGAGCAGTATGGGTATTACACAAATTGCCGCCGTAATGGGAGCTTGCGTTGCCGGTGGGGCCTACTTACCTATTATGAGTGATGAGACCCTGATGGTAGAGGAAAACGGTTCGGTATTCTTAGCCGGATCATACTTAGTAAAAGCTGCCATTGGCGAAGACATCGATAACGAAAGTTTGGGCGGGGCAACCATGCATGCCACGATCAGTGGTACCGCCGATTACACGTTTGCCACAGAAGAGGCTTGTCTCGATCACATAAAAAAGACCATGTCCTTGCTTGGTAAATCGTCCAGCGCAGGCTTTGACCGGATTAAACCCATTGCCCCTGTCAGACCCTCCACCGATATCTATGGTCTTTTTCCAAAAGACGGAAAGCCTTACGACGTACAAGAGATCATTGACTGTATTGTAGACGCAGGTAGTTTCTCTCCTTTCAAGACCGGATATGGCAAAACAATTGTCTGTGGATATGCCCGCATAGAGGGTTGGGCCGTAGGGATCGTAGCCAATCAGCGCAAGATCGTCAAAAGCGGAAAAGGCGAAATGCAGATGGGTGGGGTTATCTATAATGACAGTGCCGACAAGGCCGCTCGCTTTATATTGAATTGTAATCAAAAGAAAATACCGCTACTTTTTTTACAGGACGTAACGGGTTTTATGGTCGGTAGCCGCAGCGAGCAATCCGGCATCATAAAAGATGGTGCTAAACTCGTTAATGCCGTGTCCAATTCGGTGGTTCCCAAGATCACGATCATCATGGGCAATTCCTTTGGCGCCGGTAATTATGCCATGTGTGGAAAGGCATATGACCCCCGTTTTATTTATGCATGGCCTACGGCCAAGATCGCTGTAATGGGAGGAGAGGCCGCAGCAAAAACACTGCTACAGATCGAAGTCGCCTCGCTTAAAGCGCAAGGAAAAACGATCGATTCGCAAACCGAAGAAAAGATGTTGAACGATATCAAAAGTCGTTACGAAAAAGAAACGTCCCCTTACTACGCAGCCGCCAGACTTTGGGTAGATGAGATCATCGATCCGGCTCAGACACGCAGAATGGTAGCAGAAGGAATTGCTGCCGCCGATCACAATCCCGAAATAGCGGAGCTTAGGACCGGTGTCTTTCAGGTGTAGTCATTCATATCCATGGCACAACCCATCATTATCTATACAGACGGATCTGCAAAAGGAAACCCCGGACCAGGCGGATATGGTGCTATCCTGATGAGTGGAGATCATCAATTGGAGCTTTCGCAGGGGTATCGCTTAACTACCAATAACCGAATGGAGTTAATGGCGGTTATAGCGGCACTGCAAGCACTGAAAAAAGAGAATTTACAGGTACAGATCTACTCCGACAGCCAATATGTGGTCAAGGCCGTCAAAGAAGGCTGGTTAAAAAAATGGATGGCGACCGATTTCAGAGGCGGAAAAAAGAACGCAGACTTGTGGCGTATTTTCCATCAATTAAGCCAACAACAGCACCTCCATTTTCATTGGGTAAAAGGACACGCCGACAATGAGTACAACAATCGTTGTGACCAATTGGCCACGCGCGCCGCAGAAGGAAGAAGGCTAAAGATCGATACAGGTTACGAAGAGACCCTCTCTTAACGTGCCAAGACCAACACCGCTTTCTTACGCTCCAGATAATTGAACAGGAACAAAATAACAGGCAAAAAGACCAAGGTGCCCAGTAAAGAATTACGATAAAAGGGTAAGCCCGCAGTATAGCAAGTGGTCAATCCGGCAAAAGTCTTTGCGTAGACCGCCTCGGTAGCGGATAGCCATACCATCAAATTAGAAACAATAAAATAGAGAGTGGGAGCCCCAAATACACCGGCCACAAGTGAACGATGACTTCTGGCCCGCAGTAGCACGCCCAAAAAGGTTACACTTAAAAGCAAGAGATAATTCTTCCATTGCCCTCCGTAAAATCCGGGATAATCGAAAGACCCTTGCAAATAAAGCCCCTGAATGAACAGATCGCTCAGCACCAGTGAAAGTAGCGGCAACAAGAACATACCTTCCTTCTTTTGAAAGACATACCCTGAAAAAAGTGCAATCGCCAGTACGGGAGAAAACCCGGAAAAGGCAATCTCGGGCCCAAAGAAAAATTTACAGGCAGTAGTGATACTTACCAGCACGAGGGTAATAAGACTGAATTTTATGGCGCTACTCATGGCTTTGATTTAAGAAAGGTCTATTAACAAAAGTAACTCAAATGCCTCAATTTGGATATTGAATTATCAACGGCTGTGGATAGTCCCCGTAGCCTGAAAAAGCAGGGCCTCCGTTGAGGCACTAAGGGTCACTTCTTGTCCCGGCATCAGTAAGGCGGACGGTTGGCCTTGTTTAAGCCCGATGGTTTGGGAGCCGGCAACCACCTCTACGCTACCGTCCATACAAAGCAAAAGGCTAGGTGTTACGGACTGAAAAGTTCGCTTCTCCCCTTTTGATAAGCTGAGCTGGGCTAGCTTAAAATCATCGACTGGCGTTTCGAAAGTTCCATCCTCGGGCTGAGCGTTGAGGATCTGGGGCGTCACCGGTTCGAAACGAATATGTTTCATCAACTCGCCCAGATCGATATGCTTATTGGTGAGCCCTCCTCGAAGCACATTGTCAGAATTGGCCATGATCTCGACATTTTGTCCCTCGAGATAGGCATGTGGCACCCCAGCATCTTGGAAGATGGCCTCGCCAGGCAGTAGATGCACCAGGTTAAAGAGATAGATAGAAAATATGCCACGATCAATGGCCTCCCCTTGCGAAAAATCAAGCGTAGCGCGGGCGGCCCAAAAATCGGGATCGTCCTTACTCAGTTGTCCCTGCTGGTACAAGGGCACAATGGTATCCAAGTGCCCCCGAAGATGATATGCTACCTGCTCTTGTGTCATCTCCATGACCAACCGATAAAGGGCCTCATATCCACCTTTTTCAAAAACAGGCAACAAGAATTCAAGGGGCTTTTTGGCGGTAAGTGTCTTTCGCAATAAGACCGGATCCTGAAAACCATGTAAAAGCCAAAAAGGGCTCAGGGCAACCATCAACTCGGGCTTGTGATTAGCATCTTTGTAATTTCTAAAAGGAGCATCGAGGGGAATATTAAGTTGATTCTCCCTTTCAAATTCAATTAGGGCTGATTTTTTAGAGGGATGCACCTGGATCGATAACATGGATCGCACATCCAATACCTTGAATAAAAAAGAGAGCTGACCTGTTACTCTTTCCAAGGGCCACTGCTCCCCTGCAGCCGTTTCTACCTGGGCCATGCCTTGAGGATGTGTCCCCATCCAATATTCCGCAAAGGGTTTTTGACCGGGATTGTCTTGCAATAACATCTTCGCGATATACTGATATCCTCCCCAGTCATAATATTTTGTTACTCCTTGCAGTGGAAATATTGCATCCATTTTTTCCATGGTTTATACTTGGATAAAGATACAGCATGAGCAAGCATCTTGCGCTAGGGAAAGCCGGAGAATCCGCGGCAGCGGATTGGCTGCAACAAAAGGGATATACGATTGTCGAAAGAAATTTCAGGTGGGGAAAAACAGAGATAGATATTGTGGCCCTTAAAGGTGAATGGCTGCACATTATAGAAGTCAAGACCAACAGCAGCAATAAATGGGGCTCACCTGAACAACGCGTCACTCCCCAAAAAATGAGCATACTACAGCGGGCGGCAACGGGATTATTACGTACGTATGGCCGTCAATGGCTACAGTACGATGTAGTGGCCATTACCTGGGAAAAAGGGGATCTCCCCTTCATTGAGCTAATCGAAGATCTTGGTTGCAGTTGAAACCGTAGAACTACTTGTTTACCTGTTCCTTTAACTTCTCTACCAAGGCAAAGGCCGCCGGGCAACTTTCCACATTTTGCTTGTGTATATGAACAAAATCACGAAATCGCTTGCCCAAGTGAGGAAAACCGGCACAATCCGCAGGCCGAATGGAATAGATACGGCACTTATTATTCGATTTGTTCAAAAATTGACAAGGCGTAGAACGATTCATCCAATCACGGTCGCCTCCCCTTTCTTGTTTCAACCACTTCTTTTTTACAGCTGCAACCGTCATTCCGAAATAACGAGCAATGCGATTCAAATCGGCAGGCGTATAGGTAGGCGTCATCGTCTTGCAACAGTTGGCACAAGTCAAGCAATCTGTTTCGGCCCATACTTTTTTTTCAGTACGCTCTACCAACGACTGAAGACCGGGCACCGGATTTTTTTCAAGACGGGTCAAAAATCGTCTGAGCGCTGTCTTGCGATGTCTGGCTTTTGCCCGAAAGGAACGTAATACGACTGGAGTCTTTGACATAGAGGCCAAATATAATCAATCAAACGGTCTAAATTTGTAGAAACGCAGATTACCATGAAAGCAACCAGCTTCTTCATCTTACTGGGTATTACCCTCTTCTCATTTTCAATTACCTCCTGTAACGGTGGAGCCAGCAGCGCACCTACTTTTTGCGATACCACCTGCTCAAACGATACGATACGATTCGTTGGCTCGCACCAAAGCGCCCCCCTGGTCAGCATTTCCATGAAAAATTGTCTGCCGGACACCATCCAGTGGAATCATGCCGGCATGGACTCCTACACCAAGACAGGATTTTTGTATCTGATCGAACAATCCGTTAGAATTAATAAAAACTTTATAACGGCTAAATTCAAGGATAACAGCTATGTCTGGGTTCTATTCAATGACTGCCTAACAGGTAGGGGTTTTCAATTGAAACTCCCCTATGACAAAACCGAAAAGTTCGCGATCAGATCGAGCGGAATCAATTCATTCGATCCAAAATTTTCTATTGCCGAACAGCTGATCGTCAACACCGATCGCGGCAATATTTATGTCGAAGATGCCTTTACCGGGAAAAAGGCCATGATGACCTTTGGCGAAAAAATCCCCATCGATTACGACCTGATCCATGACCACCTCGACTCGGTACATATCACCGATACCCGAATATGGGTGCGATTTAAGAGTAAGAACAAGTGGGTAGAAAAAGAAAAAAATATCGTGCTGGAGTAATACATTATGTGGGAGCCCTACAAAAAAGGATACAAGGCCTGGCTGCAACTGGAGCGCTCCTTGTCCGATCACTCCGTGGAAGCCTATGGAAGAGACATCGAATTGCTGACTCGCTATTTGCAGCTGGAGACTAATTCCCCACGACCCGCCGACATTACATCAGAGATACTGCGCCAGTTTATTCAATGGATCGCCGCCATCGGCTTATCGGCGCGCTCTCAATCCAGGATCATATCGGGCGTCAAATCGTTTTTTCGCTATTGCGTACTAGAGCAGATCGTGGATAAGGATCCGACTACCCTGCTGGAGACCCCTAAA
>JBIIHS010000097.1:0-6446 GCA_044235515.1 Chitinophagaceae bacterium
GGCAATATAATCCCCCACAGCCTGTGCCTGCCCGGGACTGGCTAGTTGAGCGGCCCACTCGTGCTCGGGAGCTATCACCATAAAGTCTACTCCAAAAATGGTATCAGGCCGGGTAGTGTATACCCGCATTCTCTTTCCGGACAGGCCGGAATTTTGTGAAGAGACTACAAAATCGACCTCCGCCCCACTCGACTTGCCGATCCAGTTGGTCTGCATCTCCTTCATGGAATCGCTGAACTCAACACGCGAAAGGCCTTCGAGCAAGCGATCGGCATAGGCCGTGATACGCAAGTACCACTGTCTTAATTTTTTTTTGATCACAGGGTGACCGCCTCGCTCACTAACGCCATTGACCACTTCGTCATTGGCGAGCACGGTGCCCAGCGCCGGACACCAGTTGACCTCACCATACCCGCAATAGGCCAAGCGATAATGCATCAATGCAGATTGCTTTTTAGTCTCGGGAAAAGCCTTCCACTCGGCTGCAGTAAACGCTAGCGCCGGATCTCCAGGACAAGCATGATATTGATTGCCTTCCTTCTCAAAAGAAGTGATCAGTTTCGCGATAGGCTCGGCCTTATTCGCTGTCTTATTATAAAAGGAATTGAACAGCTGTAAAAAGATCCATTGTGTCCATTTGTAATAGGAGGGATCACTGGTACGCACCTCTCGTTCCCAATCGTAGCAAAATCCAATATTATCGAGTTGCGATTTAAACGTAGCGATGTTTTGTTCGGTAGTAACGGCCGGATGTTGACCGGTGTCCAGGGCATATTGTTCGGCGGGCAACCCGAAACTGTCAAAGCCCATGGGGTGAAGTACGTTAAATCCTTTTAACTTTTTATAGCGACTGTAAATATCAGAGGCGATATAACCGAGAGGATGACCCACATGCAAACCGGCTCCACTGGGATACGGGAACATATCGAGCACGTAACATTTGGGCTTGCTGGTATCGTTACTTACCCGATATACGTGATGCGCTTTCCAAAGCGCTTGCCATTTTTTTTCTATCCTCCGAAAATCGTATTCCATAGGGCACCAAAAATACGGTTTGTAGCGTTAAACTTTTATATTTGCCACAGCGCAACGACACTCAAATCTTACTTCATGTCACAAGCCGGAAAAGCATCCATTAAACGCGGTAAGCCCTCTTACTTTATGTCCATCTTAGGGGTTACCCTGGTGTTACTCTTGCTCGGTATCATCGGCTGGCTGGTCATCAATGCCAATAAACTGGGGGATTATTTTAAAGAAAGCGTAGAGGTGCGAGCCGAACTGCGGGGCGATCTGAATCCGGCCGACAGTACGGCCTTGTTCAATTACATTGCATCGCAACCCTTCGTAAAATCGATTCAGTTCGTCAATAAGGAAAAAGCCAAGGAAATCTTCTTAGCCGATGGGAACAACTCCTGGGATGGCGTGCTCGATGCCAATCCCCTGCCCAATAGCATCAATTTTAAAATGAAGCAGGAGTACATGAACGCAGATTCGCTGGCCAAGATCCAGGCGCTACTGCTTAAGCAAACCTATATCAGCGAAGTGGCTTATCCGAAAGCACTGGTCGATAATCTCAACAAGAACATTCGCAAGATCAGTGGCATTTTATTGGGTATAGCGTTGTTGCTGTCGGCGGTGGTCATTATATTGATCGATAACACCATTCGGTTGGCCATGTTCAGCAATCGCTTTTTGATCAAGACCATGCAAATGGTAGGGGCTACTCGCTGGTTCATTGCCTGGCCGATCAATAAACGTGCTATCATTAACGGAGCCATTAGCGGACTAATTGCCGTGGTGGCCGTATTCTCCTTTATTCTGATGGCCGAAAGCGTACTCCCCGAATTAAAAGCGATTCACGATACCGGCGATCTGATACTGCTCTTTATCGGCCTGATCTTACTGGGCATTGGAATCACTCTATTTAGCACGCATCGCAGCGTTATCAAATACCTGAAAATGAAATTAGACGACTTATACTAAGTCTCAAGCAGCAACGCTCCTTTCCATAAGAGCGGTTGCCCAACAAATACCGACTACTATGAAAAATGAATCTGGCTCTTTATTCGAAAAACAAAATTTGATCTGGATGCTGGCCGGGCTGGTGCTGATCGCTCTCGGTATGTACTTGATGTCTGGTGGAAAAAGCAATACCGATCCTTCTGTCTTTAATAAAGAAGCTGTTTATAGCAGTACCCGCATTACGGTGGCTCCCTTGCTCATTTTGGCGGGACTGGTCTTGGAGATCTTCGCCATTTTCAAGAAATAAGCATGGGCCTATTAGAAGCCATCCTGATCGCTATTGTGGAAGGGCTCACCGAGTTTTTACCGATCTCCTCAACCGGTCATATGATCGTTACCGAAAAGCTGCTCGGTGTACCTGATACTGATTTTACCAAACTCTTTACCGTTGGCATTCAATTAGGAGCCATCCTGGCCGTGGTGGTTATGTACTGGAAAAAATTTATGGCCCCCTTACGCAACCGTACAGCGGGCATGAATTTTTATGTTAAGCTGCTCGTGGCGGCGGCTCCGGCATTGTGTCTGGGCTATTTACTGTCTGACTATATAGACGAATTACTCGAAAGCACCCTTACCGTTGCGATCTCGCTGGTGGCCGGCGGCATCGTACTGCTTTTTATCGACAGACTATTTACCAAAGAAACAATTCAAGAAGAGGAACAAATCGATTTTTGGAAGGCCTTTAAGATCGGGTGCTGGCAATGTATTGCCATGATACCCGGTGTTAGTCGAAGTGCATCAAGCATAATCGGTGGCATGCAACAGCAACTAAGCCGAACCTTAGCCGCTGAATTTTCTTTTTTTCTGGCCGTCCCGACCATGGCCGCCGCTACGGGTTATAAATTGCTAAAAGGATATAAACAGATCAGCACCGCCGATCTGCAATTATTTGCCATAGGAAATGCAGTGGCCTTTGTTGTATCGCTACTGGCCATTCAATTCTTTATTCGTTTTGTTCAGCGCAACGGCTTCAGGGTCTTTGCCTTTTACAGGATCGTCGTGGGTACGATACTGTTGATCTTACTAGCCACAGGTTATTTAAAGGCCTAACAAAAAGGTCTAGCAAACAGGTCTAGCAAAGAGATCTCGCACATTAACGTTGCACCTCGGTCTCGTGCGGACTGGAGACCAAGTCTTATTGGCGCCACACGGACCGCAGACAATCTAATTGCTTATATTTATCAAAACCTACCGATGCAAACGGCAAACAAAAAAGTAGTGAACGCCTGGGCTATGTACGACTGGGCCAATTCTGCCTACAACCTGGTTATTACCTCTACCATCTTTCCTGCGTATTTCGAGGCCATTGCGGTCGACGCGACAAAGGAGGTCGATGGTAAGGTCGTTTCTAAGACCGTTTCTTTTTTAGGAAGGACCTTCGAAAATTCATCTCTCTATAACTACACCATTGCAGTAGCCTTACTGATCGTAGCCTGCCTCTCTCCCCTGCTCTCGGCCATTGCCGATTATAAAGGAAATAAAAAATCGTTCATGCGATTCTTTTTGACCATGGGTAGTTTGGGTTGCAGCGGTCTTTTCTTTTTTGAGAGAGCTACCCTGGGTTGGGGTTTGTTCTGCATGATATTGGCTTGTGTGGGTTTTTGGGCCAGTTGGGTCTATTATAATTCATATTTGCCTGAGATCGCAGCCCCCGAAGACAGAGACCGCATCAGTGCCCGTGGATACGCGTACGGCTATGTGGGTTCGGTCTTGTTACAATTGATCTGTTTTGTATTTGTATTTACTCCCTCAATAGTAGGAGGCGGAGAGGGCACCACCATTCAATTTCGGATCTGCTTTTTACTAGTGGGGCTTTGGTGGTTTGGCTTTGGCTCCTACTCGCTCAATCGCATGCCCGCGAGTATGGCTGTTGATAGGCCGCCGGCTCAACAACAATTACTGCTAAAAGGATATAACGAACTGCGTCAGGTGTGGCAACAATTAAAAAAACAAGTAATCTTGAGTCGATTTTTGATTGCATTTTTCTGTTACAACATGGGCGTACAAACGGTGATGCTGGTAGCGGCCATCTATGGAAAAGGAGAACTGAATATTCCTACCGAAAATCTGATCGGTGCCATTTTGATCATTCAGATCATTGCCATTCCAGGAGCCTTTACCATCGCCAAAATTTCCAATAAGCTGGGTAACCTTCGCACCCTGCAAATATTGGTAGCCCTCTGGTGCGTGGGCTGTGTGATCGGGTACTCTTTACCCGTGGGAGGCATCTATGAATTTTATGGGCTGGCCGTTATCGTAGGATTTATGATGGGAGGTATTCAATCCCTAAGTCGCTCCACCTATGCCAAACTAATGCCTGCTACAAAAGATACAGCCTCTTATTTTAGTTTTTATGATGTAACTGAAAAGATCGCTACAGTAATTGGTATGTTTGGGTTCGGATACATTACCGAACAGACCGGATCGCAACGCAACTCGGTATTAGCCCTTATGATATTCTTTGTGCTCGGCTTTTTTTTACTGAACTTTACACGTTCGGCTAAAACAGAAAAAAATGCGCTTGTATAGCATCAATACCGGTTTCTTTAAGTTAGATGGCGGCGCCATGTTTGGTGTGGTACCTAAAAGCATATGGAATAAGATCAATCCGGCCGATGAAAACAATCTTTGCTCTTGGGCTCTACGTTGTCTGCTCATCGAAGAGGGCGATCGTCTGATCTTGGTCGATACCGGACTAGGCACTAAACAAGATGCCAAGTTCTTTGGTCACTATGGACTACATGGTCATGATACCCTCGATAGTTCACTCGCCGCGCATGGCTTTACCCGAAACGATATTACCGATATCATTCAGACACATCTTCATTTTGATCACTGCGGAGGAACGATCGCCCGCCAGGGGGACCGCTTGGTAGCCGCCTTTCCATCGGCACGCGTCTGGACCAATCCCGAACATTGGAACTGGGCGGTTCAACCCAATGACAGAGAAAAAGCATCGTTCTTAACAGAAAATATTTTACCCATCAAAGAGGGTGGACAACTTTCGATGATCGATATGCCCGATGAGCAGACAGCGGGAATACGATTCGGTAACCAAGCTTCACTAACAGAGGAAGGGCCCTTGCTAAAGGCCCTGGGTATTACTCCATTTACGGAGCATATTGATATTCGTTTTGCCAATGGCCATACAAGGGCTATGATGCTTCCGCAAATTCGCTATCGTAACCACACAATCGTGTTTATGGCCGATCTGCTACCTTCGGCCGGTCATATTCCCTTACCCTATGTAATGGCTTATGATATGTTTCCGCTAGTTAGTCTACAAGAGAAAAAGGTTTTTTTAGAGGAGGCCCTTGCACAAAACTATGTCCTATTCTTTGAGCACGACCGCGAACATGAATGCTGTACATTGACTCGTACCGAAAAAGGAATTCGCCCTGATCGTTTCTTTTCGTTGAAAGAATTAGAATAGATCAAGGGAGAGCTAACGCAACGAAACCAAGGAGCGCAGCGGATAGCGGATATTGGCATAGCTCATCATATCGACCTTTACTTTTCCTACCACAATCGGACTCTCAATCCGAACGGGAATTCGATTTTGATCGTCCGTAACCCAAACGGTCATATTCTCTCCTCCCTCAAAAATGGTTCCCTTCACTAACAAGGGTTTGAACTTTATGGTCCGAAAAGTACCATAGCGGGTCTTGATAGTCTCCTTTCCCAAATAACGGATGTACATGTTGAACACCTCGTAATCCAAGAAAAGAGAAAAGGGGATCTTCTCCTCTGGCTTGGCCTTGCTAAAATCGATATTACGCGCATAATAAATAGCGCTCAATACATCTTGTACGCAAGCCGGCACTTTGTAATCGCCCTTTGTGGTGGAGGCAATATTGGTAGTTTTATTAAACTCATATTGTTGCTTGATCTTATATCCTCCCTCATTTACATCACGAATAAAACGAAGGGGCTGTAAGGTAGCAGTATCGATATAGCTTTCGTATCGATCGCGTACCCGGTATACCCAATCGTAAGATGGATTAGTGGTACCGGTACCGACTACATGATAAACGGGCTTGTTGTTTAGTTTTTCGAGTCGGGTACTAAAAACGGCGGTACCGGCATTGATGTAAAGTCCTATTACGGTATAGTAAACAGAATAGGTGATACGTTCATCACCTTTAAAAGCAGTATTGCGGGTACCACAAAACAGATTGCCACTTGCTGACTGAGAAAAACTTTCTCCCGCATGGTAAACAAGCAGCAACAAGGACAAGATCAGACTATTCAGCTTCATCTCTTACGTTAAAAAGGTTACGAACGCCCGTCATCAATAACGCGCCCACTAGGGCCGGTAGTATCAGATTTATGACCCAAATCAGCAAGGCGGTCAGCAAGATACCGACTGTGGAACCGTCGACCCCGGCTGATGTCCCAACAAACCAACCAGCTATCCAAATACC
>JBIIHS010000098.1:0-6417 GCA_044235515.1 Chitinophagaceae bacterium
CAACTCCAGTACCATTCCGGCAAGCGAATCACTATCGCCTTTGACCGGATCGAATGTATCGAGCGGTAATTGCAGTCTTCGGCAAAGATCGTGTAGCCTGATCTTGGCATCGAAGATAAAGGTATGCTCATCGATCTGCTGACCACTGTTCTCCTCTTCGTCAAATTCATCTCGAATATCACCGATCACTTCTTCTAAAATATCTTCCATGGTTACTATACCACTGGTACCCCCGAACTCATCTACCACCACCGCAAAATGCGTTCTTTTTTGTTGAAATTCCTTTAACAAATCTTCTATCGGCTTGGGCTCGGGCACAAAAAAGGGAGGGCGCAAAAGCGAATGCCAATCAAAGTCGTCCTTTTCTTGAACGAAGGGGAGCAGGTCCTTCGTATTGAGTATGCCCACGACCTTGTCGAGATCGCCCTGATACACGGGCAAGCGTGAGTAATGCAAGGCCGACACCTGGCGTAATACAACCGAGAGGGGCGCACTATATTCAATTCCGCTGATCTCAAGTCGGCTACGCATGATCTGACGAACCGTACTATCTCCAAATTTGACGACCGCCTTCAGAATCATCTTTTCGCTGGGCGATACCTCTTCGTCGGATCTTACATCGATCTCTTCATCGAGTTCCTGCAAGCGCTGTTTGTTGGTGCGGTCGGCGCCGGTGGTAGCACCGATCTTTTCGGCCATTCGTACCATCGAGCGACTGGGGCCTTGTAAAATCTGATATAAACCCGCTGCTACAAAAGCAAAATCATGGGCGAACCGAATGGGTTGCTGGGTAGCCCATACCTTGGGTAACAACCGAGCTACTACATAGATCACGGCGACGATCAGTAAAAAAATCAACAGAGAAAGTAGCCGGTGCGATCCGGTGGCGAGGATCAACCACTGTGACAATAAATAATTCAATAATAAAATGAGGCAAATATTAAAGAAGGTCCCTGCCATCAATAACGAAACATAAAGTTCTTTTGGATGCGTCAGCAGCGATACGATACGACGAGCTTCGTTGTATTGCTTGGTGCGAAGCAGGTCGAGCTCTTTTTTTTGCAAGGAGAATAAGGCTGCCTCATTGCCGGCAATCAAAAAAGAGATGATCAGCATTAACAGCAGTAAGATCGTCAGGACCGCAGCTCCCTGCGGGGCCATCGTCAACAAGACAGAAAACAGATGATTGCTGGCCAATGCAGCGTCAGGGTAAGGATCCAAGAAAAAAATTTGAATGACCGTGTAAAGTTACCGCATTTGAGATTGTCTTCCACGCTGTCGATATATGATCCTCCTATGAACACACCAGCGAAGAAACCAATGAAGAAGCTATTGAAGAGGCCGGCTTTTCCACACCGCCCAACCGCTCTTAGAATAAAGAGGTTTGTCGGCTATTGGCGTTAAGATGCTGATTGATAAACTGCGGAAAGGCCAACTGCTCAAGACGCTCGTATGAGACCCATTCCCACTCTTTATCAAGCGCCGGCTTTTTCTTAAGCGAAATATGTATGAACTGGCCCGCGATCAATTGGTGCGAGAGCGTTTGTCGATACAGGGCAGATACATGTTCGGTGTGATAGCCCTGGGGAGAAAGCCACCCTTTTTTTTCGGCAAGTTTAGAAAGAGAAGTCCAGGTAGCAGCAGCGTTCGTCTCCAATAATGGGAATTCGTGGAGCCCCTGCCAGATATCTTTTTGGGTGCGCACCCGCACCGCTACGCGTCCTCGATAGGTTAACATCAAAAAATAGAACCAGCGTTGACGCAGTGCCAGGGTTTTGGATTTTACAGGCCAGTTAGCTACTTTATTCTTTGCAAGGGCCACACAAGATCTAGCGTAAGGACATTTAGTACACTGTGGCGAAACGGGCTTACAAATAACGGCTCCAAAATCCATGATCGCCTGATTGTACAAGCCGGGTCGCTTCGTATCAAGTAGCGACTGGGCTAGTTCGCTGAATTTTTGTTTGCCCTCTTTGGAATCAATGGGCAGATCGATGCCAAAAACACGGGCCAATACCCTGAATACATTACCATCCAATACTGCATAAGGAAGATCGTAAGCAAATGAGGCAATAGCGGCCGCTGTATAGGTTCCCACTCCTTTTAATGCAAGAATTTCCTCGTAGGTAGAGGGGAATACCCCCTTTTTTTCCTCGGTAATCTGCCTCGCCGTGGCTAGTAAGTTTCGACAACGCGAGTAGTACCCCAACCCTTCCCAGAGCTTAAATACTTGACTATCATCGGCTTTTGCTAGTTTTTTGACAGTCGGAAAGGCCTTAACCATGCGCTGGTAGTACCCCAGTCCTTGTTCTACCCTGGTTTGCTGCAGAATAATCTCACTTAACCAGATCTTATAGGGGTCTTTTTCGCCTTTCCAGGGCATTTTTCGGTCATTTTTGGCCGAATTCCACCTCAAAAGGACCTCAGAAAAGGTATTTTTTGCTGATTTCTGCTTCATTTCGCCATAAAGCTAAAAAAAATTATGCCTAGTTATTTGATTATCACATAATTTTAGCTTAAATTGGCATTGTAAACACAAAACCAACCCCATGAGAAAGGCCGATTTGGTAAATCAGATTGCCGAAAAAACAGGTATTCCCAAAGTGGATGTGCTTGTTACTCTTGAAACCATGTTCAAAGAAGTAAAAGACACGCTTTCCGCTGGCGAGAACATCTACATCAGAGGTTTTGGAAGTTTCATCACGAAAAAAAGAGCTGCAAAAATCGGCCGCAACATCAAGAAAAATGTAGCCGTGCACATTCCGGAGCACTATATACCCGCTTTTAAGCCTGCTAAGGAATTTGTTGCAGAAGTGAAGAAACTGAAAGAGCCCAAGCCCGACACGGGCCCCGGTGATGAACTATAACGCGTTCAATACGGTACTTTTGTACCGAAATTAATCGCGCGTGAAAACTCCCCAATGGATCTTGGCCGGTAGTGCCTTATTGCTCGTAGCCCTGCTTCTCTTATTCGGGAATTTCGTTCCGAAAAAAGAAACTGCCACTACCCTTTCTTCGACTGGTGCTACCCAAATGGCACCCGCTATTTCTATTGATACCATCCTTACCCTGGCATCGGGCCGACTGAACGAACAACAAAAACAACGCTTAGCCCTGATCCAAGGCAAAAATGTGACCGACGAAAATGGACAACTCGCTGTTTATCACGACTTGGCCCATTTTTGGAGAGACACTGTGGGCATTTTTGAGCCCTATGCCTGGTACGAAGCGGAGGCGGCACGATTGGAAAAGTCGGAAAAAACCCTGACCTTTGCAGCCCGATTATTTCTGGACAACCTGCAGTCCGATGATAACCCGACCAGTAGACAATGGAAGGCATTGCAGGCCAAGGATTTATTCGAACGCTCTTTGACGATCAATCCCAATAACGACTCTGCCCGCGTTGGGCTGGGCGCTTGTTACCTTTTTGGTAATATCAGCACCAACCCGATGGAAGGAATCACCAAGATTCGGGAAGTGTTGGCAAAAGACAGCACGAACCTCTACGCCCAGCTTATGCTGGTACGTGGATCGCTGCTCTCCGGTCAGTACGACAAGGGCATCAGCCGACTTAATACCGTGCTGGGGCTAGCGCCTGATAATGTGGAAGCCACGTTGTTGATGGCCGACCTACAGGAGCGAACCGGCAACAAAAAGTTGGCCGTTGACTGGTATCAGAAAAGTATCCGACTGATCCCATCAGAAGAGATAAAGGCCGCGATAAGGGAGAGGATCAATGAACTGAACAAATAGTCTCTATAAACTTTTTAGATAAACGTATTTAATAACAAGATCAAAAAAATTATTCTGGTATGCCTTGTGGTAAAAAAAGAAAGCGTCATAAGATTGCGACGCACAAGCGTAAAAAAAGACTGAGAAAGAACCGTCACAAGAAGAGAAATAAATAATAGCAGGTGCCGCCTGGTTGCGGCCCCGCTGTGTTTATTCACAGTCCCCGGTTGTTCTTCGGTATTCCGTTACTTATTTCCTCCTACAGTCCAGGTCTGCTCAAGACCGTATCTGTTTTTATTGGATGCGTCGCAACCGGCGTTTACCACCCCCATTCTTTCAGGTTCTCCTGCATGAAAGGTGAAAGGTAGATACAGTAGTCAAGCTGTATGAACAAAGAACTTATTATCAATGCCACTTCGCAAGGTGTCGAGATCGCCTTGCTGGAAGACAAGAAGCTCGTGGAGCTTCATAACGAAAGAAGCGACGCCCGCTTTGCGGTGGGTGACCTTTATTTAGGAAAGGTCAAGAAGCTGATCCCCGGGCTCAATGCTGCTTTTGTAGATGTCGGTTTCGAGAAAGATGCCTTTTTGCATTATTCCGACCTGAGCCCCTATGTAAAATCACTGCTCAAATTCACCCAGTACTGCATACAGGATACCAACGAGACCGTCGCTGACTTTAACAAGTTTACCGTAGAGCCCGAGATCGTCAAGACCGGAAAGATCAATGAGGTAATGGGCGGCAAACCGCAAGTGTTGGTTCAGATCTTAAAGGAGCCCATTGCTGCCAAAGGACCCCGCTTAAGTTGCGAAATATCATTGCCCGGTCGCTTTGTGGTCGTTACTCCTTTTAATGACATTGTAGCTGTCTCTCGCAAGATCCATTCCGGCGAGGAGCGCAAGCGTCTGCAAAAGATCGTAGAAGCCATCAAACCCAAAAATTTTGGGGTGATCGTGCGTACTGCGGCCGAAGGAAAAAAGACAGCCGAGTTACACGAAGACCTCTCCATGCTCGTAGAAATGTGGAAGACCATTCAGCGAAATCTGAAAGGTGCCGTGGCCCCCGCCAAGATCCTTAGCGAGCAAACCAAAACCACCAGCATCTTACGTGATCTGCTCAATGCCGACTTTAACCGCATTGTCGTCAATGACAAAACCATTTTTGCCGATACCAAAAGTTACATCCAACGTATAGCCCCTGAAAAAGCGGAGATCGTTTCGTACTACCAGAATGGTTCGGCCTTGTTCGACTCGTTCGGGATCACCAAACAAGTAAAATCATCTTTTGGGAAAACGGTCAATCTCGACAGTGGGGCCTACATCATCATTGAGCATACCGAAGCCCTTCATGTTATAGATGTCAATAGCGGCTATAAAAGCGTTGGCAGCAACCAAGAGCAAAATGCACTCGAGACCAACTTAGAAGCCGCCGACGAGATCGCCAGACAATTACGCTTGCGCGATCTGGGTGGAATTATTGTGGTGGACTTTATTGACATGAAGTTGCCCGACAATAAAAAGAAACTGCTCGATAAGATGGAAGCCTGTATGAAGGCCGATCGAGCCAAGCATACCGTACTTCCGATCTCTAAGTTCGGCATCATGCAGATCACTAGGCAACGCATGAAGCCCGAGGTTAATATCAACACGCAAGAGGCTTGCCCCAGTTGTAAAGGAACTGGCAAGATCGGATCGGCCTTGTTGCTAGAAGATGAGATCGAAAAGAATCTAAGCTATTTGCTAACTCATAAACATACCGGACTAACACTCATTGTGCATCCCATCGTACATGCTTTTCTTACCAAAGGATGGCCCTGGAACACCAAGATGGCAAAGTGGAATAAAAAATTCGGGCAGAAGACAAAGATTCAAGCCGACACCTCTTATCACTTAACAGAGTATCGCTTCTTTGATAAGAATGAAGAAGAGATCAAGTTGTTTAGTTGAACTTACGGCTACTATTTTCCGCTGATATGAATTGTAAAATCACCTGCTGATTTCGTAGATCTACGCGTTCTGCTAGACAAAAAACGACAAGAAAATCAAGGAAGTTCTACAGCCTCTCACTTTTTCGTACAGTAATTTGCTTTGACAAATTTGACTGTATGAAGCAAAATCTCAACTATGGTTTTTGTTATTTGCCTTTGGGGCAAGTGGTGTGTTATGGCACATTTTAAAAACGACAAACAGTATGACAATAGCAATTAACGCAAAAATTCATGAAGGTGTAGTTCTAGCGAGTGACAGTGCTACAACACTTATGGACCCAATGGGGCAGGTTCTAAATGTTTATGATCATGCAAACAAGATTTTTAACCTATACAAAGGACTTCCTATTGGAGTTATTACTTATGGACTTGGAAATATTGGACACGACTCAATCGCAACTTTAGCGAAAGACTTTCGGGATAAACTTTCAAAAAACCTTGACCCAAATGACTACAAACTTATTGATGTAGCAAATGAATTTGGAGCATACATTCTTGAAAAATATAATTCAATTTTTGAAAAAGTACCAAATGAAAAAAGACCTGTTCTTGGTTTTGTCATTGCAGGATATTCAAGCGATAGCGACCTGCCCGAAGAGTATCAATTAATATATCCACACGCTTCGGCACCGACACCAATTAGACCACCAGAAGTAGTTGAATTAACATGGAATGGCGAAATTGAGCCGTTGACTAGA